>JAJRSN010000092.1 GCA_024278715.1 Calditrichota bacterium | reverse complement strand
TTGAGCAGCGGCATATTAATTATCAATCACGAAGGCAAAATTGTCTTTGCCAATCGTTCGGCATTAAACTTACTCGACTATAACTTTCTTCAACTTCAGGGAAGACCCGTTTCGGTTTTGTTTGCCGATCAGGATGAAGGCAGACATTTTTTAACCTTATTGAAAGAAGAAACCCAATTAAAAAGCAAAGAAGCAATCTTTTTAACAAAAGAAAAAACAACCGTTCCCGTGGGCTTAACCACTTCTCCGTTTAAAAACCTCGACTCTCATCAGACAGAGGGCTTTATCATTCATTTTCGCGATATTAAAGCCCAAATAGAGCAAAGGCGACAGTTAGAGCGCATGGAACGTTTGGCTACCTTGGGCGAGCTGGCGGCGGGAATTGCGCATGAAATTCGCAATCCTCTTGCCAGCATCAAAGCAGCCTCGCAGGTTCTGGAAGAGAGTTTTAAGCCCGATGATTTTCGTTCACAGTTGGTCACGCGTATTATCAATGCCATTGACCGGAGCAACGATCTTTTGTCCCGTTTTTTTGATTTCACAAAACCGCGCAAACCCGTTCAGGAATATCATAATATCGAAATGCTGATCGACGGCATCTATTTACTGCTGGCTCCGCGGTTAAAGAAGAAAAAAATTCGTTTTATCAAACGCTTTGAAAACAGGTTGCCGCAGGTTTTTGTCGATCCCAGTCAAATTGAGCAGGTTTTCATGAACCTTTTTCTGAACGCCATCGACGCCATGCCCGACGGAGGAGATTTAATGGTTTCCACTTCATTAATCAAAGACGCGGTTTTAGATGACGGAGAACAGGCGGTCGATGCGATATGGGTGAAAGTCGCCGATTCCGGAATTGGTATCCCCGAAGAAAATCTGGAAAAGATTTTCAATCCCTTTTTTACGACAAAAAGCAGTGGGATCGGACTCGGGCTATCCATAACCAACCGTTTGATGATCGAAAATGGCGGAAAAATTGAAGTTTTTTCCAAAAAAGATAAAGGAACGGAATTTATTCTTTATTTTCCTGTTCCGAATTCCGTGTAATTTGAAAATGAGGCGTTAAGGTATGGTAAAAAGAATTCTGATTGTAGATGATGAAGAAACGATCACCTTTAGTCTGTATCAAAGCTTTATTCTCTCCAAAAAGCCGTACGAGGTGATAACTGCGGAAACAGGCGAAGAGGCTCTCGAAAAATTTCAGGAGAAACCGTTTCACCTTGTCATTACGGATATTTTTTTACCCGGGATTTCGGGGTTCGACGTGCTTAAAAAAATTCGAGGCAGCGCGCCCGATACAAAATTTATCGTTATTACGGCGTACGGTTCGGGCGATAAAAAAGAACAGGCAATGCGGGAGGGCGCTTCGCTGTATATCGAAAAACCGTTTGATATAAGAGATTTTAAGAAAAAAGTAATGGAAATTTTAGAGTAAAATGGCTTTAGTAGGCAATCTAAAAGACATTAAACTGGCAAACCTGGTTCAATTAAACTGTATGGAGCGTAATACAGCCAAACTGACAATAGAGCATAACGGTAAGTACGGCTTCATATATTTTGAAAAGGGGCAGGTTGTTCACGCCGAATATGATCCCTTGGTCGGAGAAGATGCGTTTTACCGGTTAATTCAATTGTTCTCGGGAAATTTTAAGGTGGAAAGCGGAATCCGCGCGCCGGCAAAAACCATTTCCGCTAACTGGAATAATTTATTGCTGGAAGGTTTGCATCGTCGCGATACTTACGGGCAAAAAGAGGGCATCAATTATAACGGCTTAATTGAACGACTGTTTACCATCAAAGGTGTGGAACGCATCTACGTTATAAATCGCGCCGGTGAAATTATAGCCAAAAGCAGCGATGATATTCCGGAAGAATATCCATTATTAGCTCTGGCAGAATTGGAAATAGCGAAGATCAGCAAACTTTTAAACGGCGAAAAACCGGGATTTGTGAGCCTGAATTTAGGCGTGCGAAATTTAATACTGATAAATCTTGATAACGAACATACTGCGGTTTTGGAGACGGATAAAAAAATGCGGTTGGATATTATTCTTCCTCTGATCAAAAAAGCCATAAAATAGGCGTTTTAGACATAATTTTACTTAACTTATTGAAAAAATTAACGATTGTATAAAACATGCCGGAACGAATTTTAAAAGAAATTAAAAAGATCGAATCGGTTGAATTTGTAGCTATCTCATCCTACAAGGGAGAAGTAGGTTTTGAAACGGGCAGTTATATTTCGGACGCGGTTCTTAAGCAGGTTACAATTCATTTGATTCGAACCTTTTCCGCCTGTAAAATTCAGGGTCACAAATTAATGAATATTGAATTTTACTGGCGTGACCGGTTTATCATTACCCGGTTCGCGGATGGCTTTTTGATTTTTACATTGTGCAGATCCTTAGAAGCGATGTCTTTATTGCGAATAACCTTAAATGTTACAGTCGCCAATTTGCTGGAAAATAAACGTTTTTTGAAATGGTTAAAAAAACAATCGTACGATCCGTTAAGACACTTACGGCACGGTCAGTTTGACGACGATGAGATCCGTTTGATTTCAAAAGTAAGATAATCTATATTGTAATGAATTGAGAGAAACGGGCTGTATCGGTATTTTATGATGGCGAGTGAAAATGTAATATACAAACTCAGTAGAGGAGGAATACCGGAAGAGGTTTCGCTGAGTTCTATGGAATGGGCTGTAATTACCCAAATTGACGGGAATCGGGACGTTGCGGAAATTGCCCGCAACCTCGCGCTTTCTATCCCGGAAGCCTTACAAATTGTCAAAGCGCTGACTGACAAAGGGCTATTGCAAATTGTCCGGGTAAAAAAAGAAGAAATTGAAATTGTCAAAGAGTCTCTGTTCAGGAAATTAGAAAAAATATTGACAAAATATATCGGTCCGGTTGCCGCGTATGTCATTAACGACGCCTTGATGGAATTGAACGCCGACAGGTCGAATTATCGTAAAAATCGTGTTCCGGAATTGATAGAATTGTTAAGCGACGAAATTAGCGATGAAAAAAAGAAAATCCAATTTCAGAAAGAGATGCTGGAACTTCTAAAGGGATTATAATCGTTGAAAAAATTTGTAAGTATTCGTTGGAAAATAAGCGGAATTTTAATAATAAGCAATCTGATCTTAGGATTTGTTATTGTCTTATTAGTAAGCCGCACGGTAAGTAAAAGTCTGGAAAAAGAGCTGATCGAGCGCGGAAAAACAATCGGGATGAATCTGGCTTTAAATTCCAGCGACTTAATCCTTGAAAATGACCGTCTGGGGTTACGACATTTGATTACGAGCAACATAAGTTTCGAAAGTCTTGATTATATTCTGATCCTTGACAGCGATGGTAATATTGTAGGAGACACTTTTAACGGTCAGGTTCCGGATGTATTGCGCGTAAAAGACGCAGATCAGTTGACGGACAAAACGAAGGTTCGGGTGTTAACCGTTCCGGAGCTAAAAAACGAATATTACGATATTTGGGTGCCAGTAGAAGAGGGGTTTATTGGTTATGTTCGGGTCGGAATGAACAGGGGGTATGTTCAGGATACCGTTAACGGGACGATTCGGATAATAGTTTTAACCATTTTGGGCGTAACGTTAATTGGGATTGTTGTGGTTATTTTACTTGCAGGGCGATTGATTCAACCGATAATTTATTTGACCAAACGAGCCGACGAGATAAGTCAGGGAAAATTGGAACAGGTTGTGGAAGTTCGGACAAACGATGAAATAGAGCAACTTGCCGCTGCGTTGGAGCGTTTAAGAGAGTCCGTAAAAATCGCTCTGGAACGATTAAAAAAACAACAATCCATCAAGATGTAAATTAATTTACCAAGAGGATAGAACCATGGTACAAAAACGTAAATTAAAAGATTGGAGCCGACAGGTTATCTTGAACGGTAACCAATACGAGGCAATAACGAAAGTTTTGTCTGAGCTTGCCACTAAAACAAAAGCTTCTGCCATCCTTTTTGCGGATATGAGCGGGCAGTTAATCAGCCAGCGGGGGAATACGGAGGATATGAATACTACGGTTCTTTCCGCTTTGGCTGCAAGCGATTTTGCCGCCACATCCGAAATGGCGAAACTGGTAGGCGAAGAAGCAAAATTTAAGTTGCTGTTTCACGAGGGTGAAAAACGCAACGTTTATCTTTCCAATGTCGGCGATAATTTTTTTCTTGTAGTGGTTTTTGACGTCAGCGTTACCTTAGGGCTCATCCGAATTTACACCAAAAAAGCTATCGAAGACCTGCTGCAGGCTTTAAAAGAAACAGCCGATGAAAGCGAATCCAAGGAAAAGATGATCGATTCCGATTTCAGTTCGCTGTTGGGCGACGCCCTTGACGACGCGTTTAAATAATTCACATTTTTTAAAATAATCAATGTGGTAGAAGTTGACTATAACTAAAGAGGAACAGGATGTTTATTAACTGGGCATTACAGGAGATTAATCTAAAAATAGTTTATTATGGTCCAGGGATGAGTGGCAAAACTACCAATCTGGAATATATCCACTCCAAATTAGACCCCTCTTTGAAAGGTGAGCTGGTTTCATTAAAAACCAAAGAGGATCGGACCATTTTCTTCGATTTTATGCAAATCGAAGTGGGGCGTATCAAAGGGAAAAAACCCAAGTTCAATCTTTATACTGTTCCGGGACAGGTGTATTACGCCTCAAGCCGAAAAGTCATCTTAAACGGCGTTGACGGTATTGTTTTTGTCGCTGATTCTCAACCCCATCGAATGGAAGCAAATATCGAGACCCTACTCGATCTCGAGGAAAATTTAAAACAAGAAGGTCATTCTCTGGAAAATTTTCCCTGGGTTGTTCAATACAATAAACGCGACCTGCCCGGCGTCGAACCGGTGGAAGCTCTGCAAAGACGCCTTAACTTTTTCAATGTTCCCTATTTCGAAGCCGTCGCTGTCCGCGGAGACGGCGTGTTTGATACTTTAAAAGCCGTAATTAACCTTGTCGTAAGGCGCGTTCAGGATCAACTCTGAAAAGTTTTTAATCTAAACAAATTTTGTGTATTTTTAATACCTTCTCTTTTACAGGGAAGGTATTTTTTTTGCGTCGAAACTAAGGGAGATTAAAAGCTATTAACGCCGAGGTCCAAAACAAAAAAGAACGTCATCGCGTCCGGAAAGAAATTTTTGCCTGGACTTTGTATGATTTTGCCAACACTTCGTATAGCGTGATTGTGATTACGGTGGTTTATGCGATTTACTTCAAAGAATATATCGTTTCCGATTTCACCGTTTCATTAGGAGGCTGGGCGCGAAATCCGGGAGATTTTTTATGGGGTTTGGGCGGTTCGGTTTCAATGGCAATCGTAGCTCTCAGCTCTCCCGTTATGGGCGCTATCGCCGATTATAGTAACCGCAAAAAATATTTTTTATTCGTTTACACAATTGTTTGTATTCTGGCAACGGCTTCCCTTTATTTTTTAAAACCGGGAATGATTTTACAAGGGCTTTTACTCTTTATTATCGGTAATCTGGGCTTTGAAGGAGCCCTGGTTTTTTACAACGGCTTTTTACCGCAAATATCGCGTCCGGAAAATATCGGTAAAATTTCTGGCTACGGATTTGCCGTCGGTTATGTGGGCTCTTTAATTTCACTTTTAATTGCCCTGCCTTATGCCTCTGAAGCTTTTGCTCTAAACGACCTGTCTTTGGTACGACCGACTTTTGTCTGGGCTGCGCTTTTTTTCCTGACTTTTTCGATACCTTTTTTTACCCTTGTTAAAGAAAAAATAGTTTACGAAACAGATACTAAAAAAAATTACATTAAAGCAGGCTATCAGCGAACCGTCCAAACGCTCAAACGAGTGCGCGACTTCCCTGAAATCACCAAATTTTTACTCGCTTATTTTATTTACATCGACGGGGTTAATACGGTTATCTATTTCAGCGGGATTTTTGCCAGCACAACGCTCGGATTTACCGTGCGCGAAGTAATCCAGTTTTTTGCCATCGTCCAGTCTTCCGCCATTTCCGGCTCGTATGTGTTCGGGTATTTAACGGATAAATTCGGTCCGAAAAAGACGATTATTATCACTCTTTGTCTTTGGATTATTGTAACCATGGGAGCGTTTGTAGCTTATGACGTGGTCACATTTTATATTGTGGGCTTAATCGCCGGAATCGCCATGGGTTCTTCGCAGTCGGCAAGCCGGGCTTTAATGGGACGATTGATCCCAACCGGAATGGAAGCGGAATTTTACGGGTTCTATGCCCTGATGGGCAAGTTTTCTTCTATTCTCGGACCTTTGCTGTTCGGTGCGGTTTCGACAATTACCGGCAATCAACGTTACGCGATTCTCTCTTTGCTGCTATTCTTTTTAACGGGACTTATACTTTTAAGCAGAGTGGATGAACGCGTTACTTACAAAGATATGGTGCTGTAATAAAACTTGCTCCGCAGCCGGGTTCGTTAATCCGTTAATTTTTTATTGAGCGGCTAATAAATACAAAAATTGGGTGATTTAAATTTGGCAAAGTTTATTAAAATATTTATATTCGCAACTTTCCAAATTTTGTTGATTTGTTCTTTGACAGATGCGGGCGATTTGCACAAAAAAGTTCGGGGCGATTTTATATTTTATTTTAAAAAGCAGGATAGTTTGCTTGTAAAACGGTTGATGGATAAAATTGAAACGCCTTTAAAGAACATCGAAAAATTTTTTACCCGTTCATCGGATTCCCCGGTAACGGTTTTGATCATCAAATCCGAGACGGAATTTCGGAAATATTTCAGAAATCAAATCCCTGAATGGAGTCAGGCTATTGCCATGCCGGAAGAGCGGTCGATTGTTTTAAAACTGGCAAACGCCGATCAGATTAAAAAGAGCCCTCAGATTTTATTGCACGAAATCGTACATGTTCTTGTTTTTGATTACACAAGAGGGAGAATAATTCCCACTTGGCTTAACGAAGGACTGGCGGAATATTTTAGCGAAGGGACTTTAAGTTTTGATAAAAAAATTCTGCTGGCTGACGCTATTGTGCAAAAAAGAGTGTTGGACTTTACGGCAATTGACACGTTGGCGCATTTGGATTACATCCGGGCGCGTCTGGCTTATATACAGGCGCAAAGCGCCGTTGTTTTTCTGGTTGACCGATACGGGCGGGCAAAACTGCATGCGCTGCTGAGCTATATGGCGGAAAATCATTCCTTTTACGGCGCGTTTAAAAAAATTTACGGATTCGATTTTCTGGACTTTGAGATTCAATGGAACGAATACATCTATAAACGCTATCGCTGGCTTGTCTTACTAAAATTTGAACAGTGGCTTTTTGCGGCTATAGGAATTTTATTTATTATAGCTGTAATTATAGTATATTTGAGGAATAAGAAAAAAATCAGAGAATTGGAAGAACAAGAGGTAGAACCGGAAGACCAAATTGACGGAGGAAGATAAAATTGTATGTACCCAGAAAAATTTTCTTAACCAGAGGCGTTGGCATAAGTAAAGAACAATTAACGAGTTTTGAAATGGCTTTAAGAAACGCGGGAGTGGGCCCCTTTAATTTAGTATCGGTTTCAAGTATTTATCCGCCGGGCTGCGAGTTAATCGCCAGGGAAGAAGGATTAAGACAATTAAAGCCCGGGCAAATTGTTCATGCGGTTTACAGCAGAAATGCGACCAATGAGCCGGGACGTTTAATTACCGCTTCGGTCGGATTGGCGATCCCTAAAGATAAAAAAGCTTACGGTTACCTGTCGGAACACAAGGGTTACGGAGAATCCGAAGAAGAAGCGGGGGAATACGCGGAAGATTTAGCGGCGGAAATGTTGGCAACAATTTTGGGCGTGGAGTTCGATTCCGATTTAAGCTGGGACGAAAAGAGAAATATCTGGCACATTTCGGGAAAAATTGTGGGCACGCAGAATATTACTCAATATGCAAAGGGTGACGAGCGCGGCTTTTGGACAACCGTTTTTGCGGCTGCAATTTTGTTACCCTAAAAACGGAGAAACAGCGGAAGAATTGAATAATGCTTTTTTTGGAAGGTGAAATTCCTGAATATTCTTACGACAAAGCGGAAGCCGTAATTTTACCGCTTCCTTTCGAAAAAACCACCAGCTTTGGCAAAGGAACAGTCAACGGACCCTGTGCGATTCTTGCCGCCTCGCCGCATCTGGAATTGTATGACGAAGAATTGGATGAAGAACCTTTCAAAGCGGGAATTTTTACCTGTCCCGCGCCCGTCTTTAAGGGAGAAATAGAGAACGATTTTGCCAAAATCACCGAAGTTGCCTCAACACTCCTGAAAGATGAAAAATTTATTGTTTCGATCGGAGGCGAACACTCTGTCAGCTTTCCGCTGTTTCGCGCATTTCATCGGAACATTGCGGATTTATCTGTGGTGCAGTTAGACGCCCACGCCGATTTACGCGACACGTATCAGAATTCGAAGTATTCTCACGCCTGTGTTATGCGCCGCATTCTGGAATTAACGCCCGAAATTTTACAATTAGGCGTTCGCTCCTTATGCGCGGAAGAGGCTCGGTTAATCAAAGACCGAAAATTAAAAACTGTTTTTGCGCAGCAAACGGTCTATTGTTTACCGGTTGAATTGATTCCGGCTTTAAAGGACAACGTTTATTTGACCATTGACGTCGATTTTTTTGATCCGTCATTAATCCCCGCCACCGGCACTCCCGAGCCCGGCGGTTTTTTTTGGAATGAAACTTTGCGCTTTTTGCGTGAACTGTTTTCTGCCAAAAACGTAGTTGGAGTTGATGTCGTCGAATTTAGTCCGATTAAAGGATTTCATTCACCCCAGTTTACTGTGGCGCGGCTAATTTATAAATTGATCGGTTACAAGTTCTTTCTGAATAAATGATTACTAATTATCAGCAGGAGATATGAATTCAATGAAAAAAATAAAGTTTGCCTTCGGAATACATAATCATCAACCCATCGGAAATTTTGACTTTGTGTTTGAAGAAGCCTATCAAAAAAGTTATTTACCCTTTTTGCAGGTTCTAAAAAATCATCCGTCCGTAAAAATTTCCATTCATTTTACGGGAATTTTGATCGACTGGCTGGAAGAGAATCATCCCGACCTTTTGGAATTAATCAAAGACATGACGGCTAAAGGGCAGTTAGAAGTGATGAGCGGCGCCTATTACGAACCGATCATTTCTGTCATTCCCGAAGAAGATCAAATCGGACAGATCAATAAATTAAGCGAACGGGTTCGGACATTATTTAATTATGATCCCAAAGGGATGTGGCTGGCGGAAAGGGTTTGGGAACCCACCTTGCCCACGCCGCTGAACAAGGCAAATATCAAATACACAATTTTAGACGACACACATTTTAAATATGCCGGATTGCGCGACGAAGATTTGACGGGATATTTTTTGACCGAAGACCTGGGAAACTCCGTGGCTCTTTTTCCGATCAATAAAATGCTGCGCTACACCATCCCTTTTCAGGAGCCTCAAAAAACAATCGAAGTTTTGCGGGAAATGGCGGACGAAGAAGGCAATAATTTAATTGTGTTTGCCGATGACGGAGAAAAATTCGGCGTTTGGCCGAACACCTACCGGCATGTGTACGAAGACGGGTGGCTCGAAAACTTTTTTAATGTTCTGGAAGAAAACGGCGACTGGATTGAATTGGTTCACTTTTCCGAAGCACTTGATTCGCTGAAACCCGTCGGCAATGTCTATTTGCCCACCGCTTCTTACGCCGAAATGATGCAATGGGCTTTGTTTCCTCCCACTTACAAAGAATACGAAAAATTCGAGCACATTCTGAGAGACCAGAATCTGTTGGACCATTACGGAATTTTTGTGCGCGGCGGATTCTGGCGTAATTTTATGAGTAAATATCCCGAAGTAAATATAATGCATAAAAAAATGCTGCGTTTAAGCCGTTTACTCAGAGAACATTCCATTCCCGAAAAGGAAGAATATCAGAAGGCTCTCGACCACTTGTGGGCGGCGCAGTGTAATTGTCCCTACTGGCATGGAGTGTTCGGCGGACTTTATTTGAGCCATCTTCGCTATGCCATTTTTAACAACCTGCTCGATGCAGAAAAAATTCTGGATAAGCATCGCGATCTCCCGAAGCTGGAAAAAACCGATTTTGATATTGACGGGCAGGAAGAAATATTGATAGAAACAACCGTGCACGACGCCTATTTTAAGCCCGATAAAGGCGCTATTCTGTTTGAGTACGACTTTAAACCGGCGGGTAAAAATTTGCTTGACACAATGACCAGGCGTCCGGAGGGCTATCATGAAAAATTGAAACACGCTGTTTTTGTCGGCGATTACGAACAGGGTAATTCCGGAGAAACAGCCAGTATTCATGATCTGATTCTCACCAAAGAAAGAGACCTGGTGAGCCGCCTTCATTACGATTTATATGAACGCCGCTCATTAATCGATCATTTTTTGCCGCTAAATTGCGTCATCGAAAATTTCGCTGACGGCGAATTCGTGGAATTAGCCGATTTCGTGAATCAACCTTATATTTTGGCGAATTCGCAGCAGAATTCCGTAAGAACAATTCTCGATTTTCAGCGAAAAGGAGAATTAAATCTTAACGGAAATTTTTACCCGATTGAATTACACAAACGCGTTACCGTTTTTCACGAAAAAGCCGAAATACAGATCGATTATGAATTAATCAACCATTCTTTGCAACTGCTGAATTTTTTATTTGCTGTTGAATTTAACTTCGGTCTTCAGGCGGGGCAGGCGGAAGACCGGTATTACTACGATGAAAACGGGCGATTGAGCCCTTCGTATCTGAATTCCATCGGAATCTTGCCCGCGGCGAAAATGATAGGATTAAAGGACGAGTATCTGAAAATAGATATTAATCTTTTCAGCGATCAGGCTGACGCGGTCTGGCGCTTACCTGTGGAGACGATTTCGCTTTCGGAAAGCGGATTCGAGCGGGTTTATCAAAGTTCGGCGGTGTTGATGGTGCATAAGGTAGAATTGAACGAAAAATTCCGTTTTACAGTAAAACAAATAGTACAATCAATTTAGTAAGACTTTTTATTATGGATAAACGTTTTAAATATCTGATAATTTTAATTGCTCTGGTTGTTCTGTTTTTTATTCAGACGAATTACAAGACGCTGTTTTATAACGAACTTTCGCCTGTCAGTCAAAGCAAACATAAGGTCGCAACGGTTTTAGACTACATCAACCGCTATTATGTGGATTCCGTGAGCTGGAAGGCGACCACGGATGAAGCCATAAAAGGCGCGCTGCAAACGCTCGATCCCCATTCCATTTATCTCAGCCGGAAAGAGGTAAAACAGACCGAAGAAAGTTTTGAAGGGCGTTATCAGGGTATTGGCATTCAGTTTGATATTGTAGAAGGTTATCCGACGGTGATTTCGGTTATTCCCGGTTCTCCTTCTGACAGAGCCGGTTTGCAGTCCGGGGATAAAATCATAAAAATCGAAGGAGAACCTACCCATAAAATCTCTGTGGATGAGGTTCCCCGGAAATTGAAAGGTCCTAAAGGCACCACGGTAACGGTAACCATACTAAGATCGGGCTTGGATAAACCTTTTGACGTAAAGCTGGAACGGGATGAAATTCCGATAACGACGATTAACACCTATTTTATGATAGATTCGATTACCGGTTATGTCTGGATTAATCGTTTTGCCCAAACAACGGATAATGAATTGGAAGACGCGCTTCAGGATATGGAATCCCGCGGGATGAGACGTTTAATATTCGATCTGCGCGACAACGGAGGCGGTTTGTTAAGGCAGGCGGTTAAGGTTGTGGGCAAATTTATTAACGGAAATAAATTGGTTGTTTTTACGCGCGGCAAATTAAAAGCGTTTAACGAAAGTTTTTATACCGCTGAGCTCAGAGAAGGAAAGGTCAGGGACTATCCTTTGATTCTGTTGATTAATCACGGCAGCGCCAGCGCATCGGAAATTGTGGCGGGAGCCATTCAGGATTATGATCGGGGTCTGTTAATCGGCACAACGAGTTTCGGGAAGGGACTGGTACAAAATGAATTCGAATTGCCCGACGGTTCGCGTATCCGGTTGACTGTTTCCAAGTATTACACTCCCAGCGGTCGGTTAATTCAAAGGCCTTACAAGAACATATCGAGGCAAAAATACTACACCGAATTATGGGAAGATAGTTCAAAATACGAGTCATCCGACAGCACGAACGGTTCGCCGGTTTATTACACCAGCAAAGGTCGCAAGGTTTACGGCGGCGGTGGAATTAAACCCGATATTATTGTTGAATACATTAATCCGTTAAAGTCCGCGCAATGGATTGTTCAATTGCTGGAGAAGAGGGCGTTTTTTGAAACTGTTGAAAAATGGGCTCCGGATCTGGGCTATTGGAAGATGGATTTTGACATGTTCTACAAACGATTTCAGGTTTCCGACGCCATGCTTAAAACATTAAAACAAATAGCACAAAAGCACAACATTACTATTCCCCTTAAAGCGCTCAGAGAGCAGAAAGCCTTTCTGAAAAATCGGCTTAAAGCGGAATTAGCGAGGCATTTTTGGAGTATGTCGGAATTTTATCGTGTTTTGTTGCAAAATGACAATCAATTTTCCGCCGCCCTGAGCCATTTTGACGAGGCGGAGGCTCTGTTAAAAATGAAAAAACAGGAAGGTAAAACACAAAATTAGAATTGACTTCAATCTTTAAAAATAGTAAACTACTAATTAAAAATATTGGTGGGATATTAACGTATTTAGAGTAAAAACAACTAAGAAAGGGAGTTGTCGATATGGTTGAACTTTTTTTAGCTGGTGGTGTATTCATGTGGCCGATTCTCGGTCTTCTTGTTATTGGTCTTGGCTTTTCGCTTGAAAGATTTTGGACCTTAACACGCGCTTCTATAAATACCAGAAAGTTTCTGGCACGTTTACATAATGCGTTGCAAGAAGGCGGCGTAGAAGCCGCTGCGGCTGAGTGCGAAAAGACTCCGGGTCCTGTTGCTTCCATTTTACATGCCGGTCTCTCCCGCACGGGAAAAGGTCTTGAGCATGTGGAAAAAGCAATTTCAAATGCCGGTTCTATCGAAATGGCTTTTCTTGAAAGAGGAATGATCGTTCTTACCACTGTAATCGTGTTGGCGCCTATGCTCGGATTTACCGGAACCGTATCAGGTATGGTCAATGCTTTTGATTCGATCAAAAAGGCAAATGATATTTCTCCGGCAATCGTTGCCGGCGGTATTTCTCAGGCGCTTTTGACCACATTGTTTGGTTTGGTCGTAGCTATGATCATCCAGATTTTCTACAACTATTTTACTTCTCGTATTGATAAGTTAATTATTGACATGGAAGAAAGCTCGGTTGAACTAATGGATGCGCTTATCGAAATGGAAGAAAAGACAAACCATTAATCCTCAGAGGTAGAATATTATGATTTTGGGTAAAAGACGCAAAAATAGAGATGTTGAGATACCCTCTGCCTCTTTATCGGATATTGTATTCTTATTGTTAATTTTCTTCCTTGTAACAACTTCTATTGATACGGAGAAGGGTCTGGATTTGGTGTTACCGCCGCCGGGGAATGTTGAGATTAAAATCCCCAAGAAGAACTTAGCCAATATGCTGGTTAACGCTCAAGGGCAGGTACTCCTCGACGGACAGGAAATTAATATTCGAGATATTGCAAGAATCATCAAACAAAAAATTGCGGAGAACGATAAATTGGTTATCTCTTTGAAAACGGATGCAGAAACGGATTATCAGACTTATGTTAAGGTTCTTGACCAATTAAAAAAGGCAGGGGCGAAGAAAATCTCACTGGCTGAGCCAGAGCAATAAGTAATGGAGGTCGCTCAATGAAATTTACAAAAAAAAGTAAGATTAATGTATCTATACCAACGACCTCGATGCCTGATATTATTTTTATATTGTTGATCTTTTTTATGGTTGCAACGGTTATCAGGCAGTATTCCGGATTAAAGGTGGACCTTCCTACGGCGACGAAAATTCAAAAAGTGCCCGGTTCCAAACGCCACATTGTTAACATCTGGGCGGATCGTAACCATCAAGTTGTTTGTGACGACATAAACGTAAAGAAGTTGTCCAATTTACGGAGCATTGTTTATCAAAAATTAGTAGAGGATCCTCAGATTCAGATTGCACTTAAAATTGACAAAAGGAATAAGATGGGATTTGTGAATAAGATTCATCAGGAGCTGCGAAAGGCTAGCGCCTTAAAAGTCCATTATTTTGCGGTTCCGGGAGGTGAGTTCTGATGAAAGCACTAAAGAAAAAACCAGAAGCGGATTTGAGACTTAAGTATTACAAAGTCCTGGAAGCCTCAATGGCGGTCGCATTACTCCTGATGATAGGTGTGTTTTATTCTTTTAAGACGTTTGAAAGCAGCGTTAAACTTCCCGAACGTCCTAATATTATTATTGAATCTATCGAGATTCCGCAAACACAACAAATCCAAAAACCACCTCCCCCGGCTCGCCCGTCCATACCTGTTGAAGCCGATGACGATGAAATGCTCGATGATGTTACGATCGAAGACACCGAAGTAACTATGGGACCGTCCGATAATTTACCTCCGCCTCCGCCACCTGAAGAAGAAGAAATTTATGAATTCTTTGCGGTTTCCGAAAAACCGGTTTTACTCCATAAAGAAAAACCGATTTATCCGGAATTGGCTCGCAAAGCAGGCATTGAAGGTACTGTGGTAGTAACGGTTACTATCGGAAAAGACGGAAAGGTAGAAGACGCAAAAATCTATAAATCGATTCCGATGCTGGACGAAGCGGCTTTGATGGCTGCCAAAAAATGTACGTTTAAACCGGCAAAACAACGAGATAAGTTTGTGCGCGTTAAAATGAATATTCCTTTCCGTTTTAAACTTAAATAATATAAAGGCAGCTTAAAGGCTGCCTTTTTTCATCGTTGAAACGATAATTTCTGTCAGGCTTAAAGTTGGTTATGAAAACCAGAAGAATTCTCTTTGTTTTAAATCCTATCTCCGGTCTAAAACGAAACAGAAAATCCATCGAAGACATTATCCGTAAACAGTTTGAAAAACAATCCACCATTGATTATTCCGTTAAATACACAGGATACCCCGGTCACGCCGTAAAAATAGCGGAAGAAGCGGTCAGACAAAATTACGACGCCGTTATTGCCGTGGGCGGCGACGGCACAATGAACGAGGTTGCCAGCGGTTTGGTCAACAGTGATACTGCGCTCGGTTTAATTCCCCGCGGCTCCGGAAACGGCTACGCCCGGTCTCTGAGCATTCCTTTGAATATATTAAAAGCCATCGAAACCGTGAAATACGGCAAAATCAAAAAAGTTGATGTAGGCAAAATCGATCAAAGCTATTTTTTCGGCGTAACCGGTGTAGGTTTCGACGCCTTTATCGGCGCTCAGTTTCAAAATTTTGGCGTGCGGGGTCCCCTGCCGTATTTTTATATCGGCGTGCGGGAATACTTTCGTTACTATTATGAAGCGTTTACTCTTAAATTTAACGGGCGCGAATTAACCTTTCGTCCTCTGTTGATTACAATCGCCAATACGCCGCAATATGGCATGAGCGCCCTGATAGCGCCCGGCGCTAAAGTGGATGACGGCGTGCTGGAAATATGCGTCATCGACCGGATAAGCACCTTAAAAGCGGTTACTCAGTTACATCATTTGTTTAACGGAACCATCGACAAGGTTTCTGCCTATAAACGATTTTCTGCCAGCGAATTAATCATTGAACGCGAACACGATAAAGGCTTATTTCATACGGACGGAGAACCGAAGATGGGTCCCAAAGAGCTTAAGGTTTCGGTTTTGCCCCGCGCATTAAAGGTAATAGTTCCCGTAGAGGAAGCCTGAATTATGGAGGAATTCAAAACTGAATTAAAAGTCCGTTCTTATGAATGCGATATGTACGGGCATGTTAATAATGCGGTCTATTTGCAGTATTGCGAATATGCCAGAGTGGAATTTCTTGAACAATTAGGCTTTACTCTTGTAAAACTAAAACAATCCGGAATTTTGCTCCCGATTGTGCGGATCGAAATTGATTATCGGAAACCTTTGTATTCTAACGAAATCATAGAGGTTACGGTTAAATGGGTAAAACGCGGACGATCGTCGGCTGTGTTTGAACAAAAGATCATTAAAAAGGCGACGCGGCAGGTTGCTGCGCGGGCGATGGTAACATGGGTGTCAACAGATTTGAAAGGAAAGACCAAAGCCGTTCCGTCTTTGCTGATCGAAAGCGTACAAGATCAATTCGGCGGCGTACCCGAAATTGAGCCCAATACCCGTCCCGCAAAGCAATTGTAAAGCCGAAAACGATTCCGTCGAAAAGAAGGAGTTTGAATACAAAGGAAGAATTTTTTAATTTGTTAAACTAAATAGAGTTTAATAGAAACTCGGCTGGTTTTAATGAACAATAAAGACTTATTACAAAAAATTGCCGAAGAAAAAAATCTTCAGGAAGAAGCCATCCTTTCTCCTTTTGCCACACCGAATTCCAAAGCGTTCCGTTTAAAACAAGAAAAAGAAGTTCATTACCGCCCTCCTTTTGCGCTTGACCGCGATCGGATCTTTTATAGCGGCGCCTTCCGTCGATATACCGGTAAAACGCAGGTCATCTATTTTGTTTCGCTATTGGATGAGCAGTTAACCAGCCGCAGTTTACACACCCTGAGCGTAGCCCAGGTAGCCCGCACCATAGGACGATTCCTTTCTTTGAATACCGATTTGATCGAATCCATCTCTTTAGGGCACGATTTGGGACACCCGCCTTTCGGACACGACGGAGAGATATTTTTAAGCGAAATAAGCCAAAAATACGGTCTCGGATATTTTCATCATAATATTCAAAGCCTGCGGGTTGTCGATCGCATTGCCAAAAAGGGGCAGGGTTTAAACCTGACATTTCAAACCCGCGACGGAATTTTATCCCATAACGGAGAGGTGCACAATCAGATTCTTGAGCCCGATTCTTCCAAAACGGATAAAGATTTGCAGGACTACATCAGAAAGATGGAAGCCGGCGAACGGGCGGACATGATGCCGGCGACCCTGGAAGGCTGTGTTGTGCGCATAACAGACACCATTGCCTATATCGGGCAGGATATTGACGACGCCATACGAATCGGCTTAATTCGTCGTGAGGATTTGCCGCCCGCAGCCACGGATGTATTGGGCACCTCTAACGGTCAGATTATCGATACGCTTGTCAATGACGTGGTGTGCAACAGCTACGGTAAAAATTATGTTCGCTTTAGCGAAAAAATATCCGAAGCCTTACTCGAATTGAAACAATTCAATTACAAGTACATTTACAAAAGTCCGAGACTAAAGGTAAATCACAAACGCATTCGACGCGGCTTTGAAATTTTGTATCAATATTATTTGGAACGTTTACAAAAGAACGATTCCAATAGTGAAATTTTCCAACATTTTTTAGGCTCCAAATGCGAGGAGTATTTGAAAAAAACGCCCGACGGAATAAAGGTTCGCGATTTTTTAGCCGGAATGACGGACCGCTATTTCAGCACCATTTTACAAAAAATTGTGGTGCCTCAAATGGCTGATTTTAAAATATTGAATGTCTGACGATATAATAACTTAAAACAGGGAATGTATTATGAATGAGATTGATATCAAAAAACTGTTCGATTATATTGACGGCTTGCGCGGTGAAGTAATCGATTTAATGAAGGCTATTGTTCCGATCAAAGCGTTGGGACCTTCCAACGGCGGACAGGGAGAAGCCGAAAAAGCCGAGTTCTTGAAGAGTTATTTGGAAACGCTCGGTATTCAGGAAATCAGAGAATATCCGGCTTCCGATCCTCGCGTTCCCGGAGGCATGCGACCTAATATTGTAGCCCGCGTTCCGGGTAATTCCGATCGCACGGTTTGGATATTGGGACATCTTGACGTTGTTCCGGAAGGCGATTTGTCCAAATGGGAAACCAATCCCTTTGAGGCGGTGGTAAAAGACAACAAAATTTACGGTCGAGGAACCGAAGATAACAATCACGCAATTGTTACCTCTTGTATGGCGGCAAAAGCGTTGATTGATTTGAATATTAAACCTGAGTTCAATTTGGGATTGATAATGGTTGCCGATGAAGAAACCGGAAGCAAGTACGGTTTGCAGCATCTGCTGGAAACATATCCAGGCATTTTTAAAGAGGATGATTTGATCATTGTTCCGGATGCGGGCGAAAGCGACAGCAGCATGATCGAAGTGGCTGAAAAATCAATTCTCTGGGTAAAGTTTAAAACAATCGGTAAACAAACCCATGCCAGCACGCCCGAACGGGGAATCAATGCTTTTAAAGCTGCTTCGCATTTGATTATTGCTCTGGAAGAATTGGAAAAAATTTACCCCGCCAGCGATCCGCTTTTTGATCCCCCTTCCAGCACTTTTGAGCCTACCAGAAAAGAGGCTAATGTTCCCAATATCAATACGATTCCGGGCGATGATGTGTTTTATCTTGACTGCCGGGTGCTGCCAGAGTATGACCTGGAAGACGTATTGAAGTCAATTCGTCAGATTAGCGAGAAGATTGAACGGGAATTTAACGTTAAAATTGAAATTTCCACCGAGCAATACGAACAGGCGGCTCCGGCGACCGATGCTAATTCGCCCGTTGTCAAGGCTTTAAAAACAGCTATTAAAACGGTTTATGGCGTGGATGCCCAGCCAAAGGGAATCGGCGGCGGAACGGTCGCTTCTTTCTTTCGCAGAAACGGTTTACCCGCAGCCGTGTGGTCAACCATCGACGACATGGCGCATGAACCCAACGAATACGATGTGCTGGACAATATTTTAAACGATACAAAAGTTTTTGCGCATGTCTGTCTGCAAAAGCTTTGAACGATATTGTTTATCTTGTTAAAATTAAAAAAATCCCTCATTTTGTTAACGATGGGGGATTTTTTATTTACCAAAAATATTTGCGCCGAGTGTTAACAACCCGCCTCGGCGTTTGCTACGTTCTCAATAGCGTAAAAATATTTCCGTATTCCCAAAAGAGATTTATTTTATTTTGACTCGTTTAAAACATCAAAATAATCTGTAATAAAAGCTCTCTCGCCGTTTTCGTAATAGACGATGGTTAAAATGTTGTTCAGAAAATGAGCGATTAAAACGCCGTCCGACACTTTTTGATTCGCATCGTTAAGCAGGCTCGCTCTGTTTCCGCTATAATCGTTTAAAAATCCATTATCTATAACCAAAACTTCCAGTATAATATTTTTATTAACATTTTTACCATCGGAATTTAATATTAACGGGAAATACTTAAAATTAAAGTCCGGAGCTATTCCCATTAATCTTGCCATCTCTGTGTCGGAAAGCAGTACTTTTTCCGATTTTAAAGGCTGTCCGGTTTGCGCGTCTGTAAAATTCCCGGTGTAATAAAGATAGTTTACGGATTCCCATTTTTTTTGAATCCATACCGGTTGATTTTTACCGTTAACGCTGATTACCCGCAAATGCCAATTGTACTCAGCCGGGTCAAAAGACCAGTTTTTAATATTGGCAAGTTTGAATAGGGGATTTTCAATTGATTTGATCTGTCCCGCTATTTGAAGAATTTTGTCTTTGGTTCCCAAAATATAAAGCACTTTGGACTTCTCGAAATCTTTATAGACGAAAGTCCATAACAAACTTTGAGCTTTTTGATGGGAAACCGAAAACGCTATCGGAAAGACTTCGATCAATTCGGCATTCGGAGACCAGATATGCGCCTGAAAATTCATTACTCTTTTTAAGCTTTTTGATCCGCATGTTTGTAAATCGGCGAGTTTGACCGAATTTAGCAATGTGTCTAAATTTTCTAAAGTCGAAATTTTTTGCGGTTCAAAAACAACTCCCCTTGAGACAAGAAGCGGTTTAATTAAAATACCTCCGTCATAGAAATACAATATCCGGCTTCCCGCAATTATGAGGATTGCAACGGAAATGACAACCAAACCGACAAACAAAGCGATTCTTTTTTTTCTCTTCATTTTTTCTCTCCGCTAATAAATGATGCCTTGTCACAAGAAAGCTTAATCCAGGCAATACCCAAAAAGAACACGCTGATCAAAGTATTCAATTTGGATTTATGTTTAGCCGGGACATTTTTTAAGGTAATCTTTCTTTATTTTCCCAGCCACACCACAATATCCACTGCGGAAATAAGTTTCATTTTTTTAAGTGTTGTCAATTTACCGAATACTGTGGTTAACCGTTGAGATATCTCTCTTGCCTGGCTTTCCGCCTGTTCGCGATAATGGATAGTGATGCCCGATTCATCGCTGACGAGAGATTCCGAGGCTTCCACTATATTATACGAACCTTTTTGAATGGCGTCTTTCGCACGCGCAAGGTAGCTGGCGTCCACATTGGTAAAAATATCCACGCTGTACAGGCGGTCTCTGCCAATGCGGTAGGTTATCGGTTCCGCAGCGCATAACCGATAGAGATTAATCGTTTCCACGTCTGATTCGATATAAAAAGCAAGCCCAAAACGCAGCTTACCCCGTTCAACTTTTATCCAGCTATAATCGCCCAAAGCGAATTCCGACAAATCAAACAATTTTTGGGGATCGGTCATTTCGGATATTGCTATGGCGCTGCACCTTGAGCGGTCTTCGCTGTCATCATCGTGAATGTATCCCAACATAAAATCGTTGTTAAAAAGCTTCCCTTCACCTTCGGGCAGGGTTGCGGATATTAATAAAACAAGATAGCGGCTGTTTGAAGGATTTTTGGTATATATCATTCGTTTGCTGCTTATGATTCCGGTGGTAAAATAATGCCCGATAATTTTTACGTTCTGAAGATTCGCCACGGTTACGGCTTTTAGCGGTTTGCCGAAAAACAGCGAGGCGAAAATAATCCCCAAAATTAAAAAGTTGGTTTTGTAAACCGATTTTAATTTTTTCATTTTAATACTCCAAAGTTATTAAATGTTTGCTTTTTAAATTTCTGCTTAAAGTCAATGTTCGATTATTTTCAGATTCAGAGCGACTGACATCCGCGGCAAAACGAAATTAAGATCATCAAATAGATTTTAAATTGTAATCGAGCCGGGTTCTCCTATTTTAAGCATTAAGGATCAAAAAACATCAATTTAATCAGCACCATCAGCGTAATCTGTGTTCATCTGCGGTCAGTCTTATTTCACTAAAAGCATTTTATTGATCTTAACGAAGTTGTCGGCGGTTATCCGATAGTAATACACTCCGCTGGACAACCCGTTTGCGTCAAAACGAATTTCATATCTTCCAGCCTGTTTTTTGCCGTCAATCAGAGTTCTGATTTTTTGTCCCAATGAATTAAAAACCTCAATTTTTACCTGCGACACTTCCGGAAGCCCGTATTTGATAGATGTAACCGGGTTAAAAGGGTTGGGCTGGTTCTGTAGCAGATAATATTGCTCGGGGATGCCCGTATTTTCATCGTTAATAGCCGTAACGGGTCCAGACGAATAGGGTTTGGATTTATTCCCGGCATAATCCACGCTGTATATCTGATATTGATTCTCCGGTAACGGATCAGAATCCCGGAAAAGCGGATCGGTGGAATAACTCATAAAAACACCGTTGCGATAGATTTCATAATATTGAAAATCTTTTTCCTTTGGCGAATCCCATCGCAGCG
>JAJRSN010000091.1 GCA_024278715.1 Calditrichota bacterium | reverse complement strand
ATATTCTTTTTAAATCATTTAACATCAAATCGGGCGCTGTGTTGTTGACCGAGGATAATGAAAACACATTGCATATAGAAGCCTGCATCGGATTCGCGCCGGAGGCAATGAATATCCGCTACCGCTTCGGAGAAGGATTGACGGGAAAAGTGGCGGAAACCATGAATCCTATTGTGGTTCCAAAAGTAAGCAAAGAGCCGCTGTTCTTAAATCGTTTAAAGGGATGGAGTCCTAAAAAAGACCGGGAGTTAACTTACATCGGTGTGCCGATCATAAGCGATTATCAATTACTCGGCGTTTTAAACATCACTTTTCTTTACAATCCCAATCGTAATTTGAGCAATACGCTTAAATTTTTTACTTTGGTGGCGTCGGCTTTGGTTCAACCCATTCGTTTGAGTCGTTTGCTTGATTTGGAGCGTCAAAATCTTTTAAGCGAAAAAGCGCGTTTGAATGCGCAGTTAAAACACGAATTCAGCCTGAATAACATCATCGGAAACAGCCACGCCATGCAGGAAGTATTTGAAAGGGTTTCTCAGGTTGCTCAGGCGGATACCACGGTTCTTATTCGCGGAGAGAGCGGCACCGGCAAAGAGTTGATTGCTCAGGCTATCCACTACAATTCCCAGCGATCCCACAAACCGTTCATTCGCGTTAATTGCGGCGCCATTCCCGAAACTCTGATCGAATCGGAATTTTTCGGCTATGAAAAGGGCGCTTTTACCGGAGCCGTTTCAAGAAGAAAAGGGCGCTTCGAATTAGCCGATACGGGCACCATCTTTTTGGATGAGATCGGTGAGTTGAGTCCCATGACCCAGGTTAAACTTTTGCGTGTGTTGCAGGAACAGGAGTTTGAGCGGGTCGGCGGAACTGAAACAATTAAAGTGGATGTTCGTGTAATCGCAGCCACCAATGCTGACGTTGAAAAGTTGCTGGAACAGGGAAAATTCAGAGAAGACCTTTACTATCGGTTGAACGTGTTCAGTATTTATTTGCCGCCTTTGCGGGAACGGCGCACCGATATTCTTTTATTAGCCGATCATTTTTTACTGAAATACAGTCGCAAACACGGCAAGGCGATTCGTCGTATTTCTACGCCAGCCATTGATATGCTGATGCGCTACCACTGGCCCGGAAATGTGCGCGAGTTGGAAAACTGTATCGAACGGGCTGTATTGGTTTGCGAAGATCAGGTAATCCATAGCTATCATTTGCCGCCGACATTGCAAACAGCGGAAAGCAGCAACACTGTTCCCCGAATTTCTTTGCAGCAGGCGGTGGTGGCTTATGAAAAAGAATTGATTCAGGACGCCCTCAAATCTGCCAGAGGCGTTGTAGCCAGAGCGGCGCGACTTCTGGATACAACCGAGCGTATTA
Source organism: Calditrichota bacterium (assembly GCA_024278715.1). Lineage (GTDB taxonomy): Bacteria > Calditrichota > Calditrichia > Calditrichales > Calditrichaceae > Caldithrix. Next base: position 5,613 of record JAJRSN010000091.1, on the reverse strand, counting down.
TTAATTATAAGATCCAAAAATACGGCATCGATATAAAACGTTTTAAAAATTAAAAGAGAATTAGCCGTAATAATAAATTGACATAAAATTTTTCTCCGATGTTTGCTAATCTCTTATCAAATCGATATTTTTCCAATGACGGGAACAGATGAATTTTGAGGGAAAGATGGGTTTTGATTCGCGGGAACGATTGCAAAAGTTACTTAAAAATTTATTCCGATTTGAAAACGAAGATCTGGACTTCGGCGTCTATCGCATTCTGAACTTTAAACGCAGGAAGATAGAACGCTTTATCAATGAAATTCTGCCCTCCGAACTCCGCAAAGAGCTTAGTTATCGGAATTCAGCCCAAAACAGACAAATCTTTTCCAAAGACTTCGAAGAACAAATCTGCGACCATTTAATCAACTTTTTCTCCCGTTATTACCAAAACGGCGATTTTATCAGCAAACGTAAATCCGATAATGAAGAGTGCCCCATTCCTTACAAAGGAGAAGAGGTCTTTTTTTACTGGGCAAATAAAGATCAATATTACATTAAAACCACGGAGTACTTTAATAAATACACATTTCATGTTAAAGATGTGTCCGTGAATTTCAGAATTCTGCACGCTCAGGAGGAAAAGGGAAATGTAAAATCCGAACAGAAAAAATTTTTTATTTATGATACGAACAATATTTTTGATCTGGACGATGAACAAAAACAGCTCACGGTCTATTTCCATTACCGGTCTTTAACAGAACAGGAAAAACAGAAATATAAAAAGGGAATTAGAGTTTCGCAGCAAAAAATTAATAACGAATTAATTAAGAACCTTGACCGTGAAATTCCAAGAAACAGCCGGGTTCGCGTTATTTTTGAACAAGACGGGGAAAAGACCTTCATTGAAAAACATTTGAATAAATACACCAAACGAAACTCCAACGACTATTTTATTCACAAAAATTTAAAAGAATTTCTGCAGCGGGAATTGGATTTTTTCATCAAAAACGAATTTTTAAAGATCGAATCTTTGGAGAACATCCGAAAAGAAAACGCTTCCGAAGGTTTGATGCGCTATTTTGACGGAATTAATGTTTTCCGGAATATCAGTCTGAAAATCATTGATCTGTTGTCTCAGATTGAAAATCTGGAAAAAGCAATATGGGAAAAGAAGAAATTTGTTGTTCAAACCGAGTACGTAATTTCGCTGAACCGCATTGCGCGATTTGCGGGAAACGAATTTCTAAAGAGCGTTTTGGACCGGGTTTTTGCCTGTGAAAAACAATTACGGGAATGGAAAGAGCGGTTTGGCGTTGAATTCAGAACCAAGCAAGAGTTGTTGGATAATTTAGCTAAAACGATCTCAGGCTCCGCGAAATATTGGAACCTGCCCGTCGATACCGCTAATTTTGAATTCGATTTTAAATGGCGCTTGCTGGAAAAAATTACAGCCGATCACAATCTCGATGAAGTTTTGGACGGCGTTTTAATCCACAGCGAAAATTTTCAGGCATTGAATCTTTTGCTGAGTAAATACCGCAATTTCGTTCAAACCGTTTACATTGATCCGCCTTTTAACAAAGAAACCGAAGCCGATTACCTTTACAAGGTCGGTTACAAAGACACCGCCTGGATTACCTTGCTTCATGATCGTTTGCGGATTGCGAAAGAGTTGATTCGCGAAACAGGCTGTCAACTGGTGCGTTGCGATTACAACGGCAATATGTATGTCCGATTTCTGTTGAACATGATTTACGGAGAGCAAAATTTCCGCAATGAAATCAGCATCAGACGATTCAAAAAAAATGTCATGAAAAAAGAGATCAAAAAGTTACCGGAGGGTTTGGACACGGTTTTTATTTATTCCAAGACCGACCGCTTCGCTTATGTAAATCCCTTTAAATTACGAGCCGAAAAGCGCGCGGGATTCTGGCGGCACATGGGAGATTCTTCAGGACAGGGCAGCACGAAAATCTTTTTTGGTAAAGAGATTGCACCGCCGGTCGGTAAACACTGGAAGTTTTCTCAAAAGAGAATCGAACAAATGATCGGCGACGGCAAGTTGATTCTTATTTGCAGAAATTGCGGTTACAAACATGACAGGTCAAACGGCAGATGGAAACGATGCCCGCACTGCGGAAGGGATGACCCGCAGCCGAGATACTGGGTGGAAGAGAAAGAAACCGAAGTATTGGATTCGAACTGGGCGGATATTTACGGCTATTCGACTTCGTGGAAATTTTTTACCGAAAATTCGGAAATGTTATTAAAAAGGATTATTGAAACAACTTCGCGTGAGGGCGATTGGGTGATGGACTTTTTCCTTGGCTCCGGAACCACCGCGGCGGTTGCTCAGAAGTTGAACAGAAGATGGATCGGCATTGAAATGGGAGATCATTTCCACAGTGTGATTCTACCGCGCATGAAAAAAGTCTTGTTTTACGATAAATCCGGCATTTCAAAAGAGAAGGACGTAAAGGAAAAATACAACGCGCAAAACGCCGGAGGTTTTTTTAAGTATCAGAATCTGGAGCAATACGAAGATTCTCTGGAAAATATCGAATGCCAAAAGGATGAACAAAAACAGCCCGATGAGAACGCGAATTTTCTGAAATACATAATCGATTGGAACGACGATCATGGCGCTATTCGCTTAAATTTGGAGCAAATCGAAAATCCGTTTAAATATGAATTACGAATGCTGAAAGCCTATCAAAAACAATATGCAAACGTTGACATGATCGAAACCTTCAACTATCTGTCGGGCGTAAAAATAAAATCGATAAAGCTGATCAAAGCCGATCATCAAAATTACTATTTTATTTTTGGAAACAAAAACAGCCAAAGAATAATGATTGTTTGGAGAAGTACAAATGATCAGAATCCGGAAAGAGACAGAGAGGTAATCGAAGAACAGGCAAAGCAGTTTAACGCCGATGAAATTTACGTTAACGGCGGTTGTTTGAAAAAAGGTTGGAAGTCGATCGAATCGGGATTTAAAGCAAGGTTGTTTTCGCAGGAGTTTTTTGATGAATTTCGACGGATTAACCAGAGATCCGAGCGGTAAACGAACAGACAAAACGGGAACGCGGGATTTAACCTTCAGCCGGTGGCATCGGGATTTTTTGAGCAGAAGGTGTTACGCCACCGATATTGATTTTTTGGAGTATCGGATCGAAAACGGGAAATTTATTCCGAAAGCCTTTATCGAAATCAAAAAGTCGCATGTAAAGCAAAAAAAGTATCTGTGTTCCGCGAACACCAAAGCGGTTTTGGAATTGGCTCGACGGGCGGGAATACGCTTTTTTATCATTTTGTACGAAAAGCCGAGCAATGATGCGGGAAAACTGAACTTTTGGGTTTGGGAGGTGCAAAGTCCGCGACAAATGGATTTGTACAATGAGAACCGTTTCGATGAATTTTTTAAACGCTACTCCAACGATCAACTTGTTTCATTGATTGAGCGATTATAGGATTTCCTTTGCGCCCGATGACCGCAGTGGGAACGAAGGTTTTTCTTTTGGATTTTAATACCTTAAATAAGAGAATTTGTCTCCATTTCAATTACAATTTTAGATTCAATTTGCTGCAATACGCTTTGATCCTTCCTTTAATTTTTGGGTTGCCGTTTAAAGCGTACCGGCTCTTTAGAGTAGAGCCCTAACTTGACACGAATAGAAAAAATACATATTTTGATATTGCATAATATGGCAGATTATGGCAATCGAGGTTATGAACGATTTATTAACTGCGCGACAAGTGCAGGATTTGCTACAAATTGATCGGACAACCGTTTATCGGATGTTGAAAGACGGGCGCTTGAGCGGAGTTAAGATCGGTAAAAATTGGCGTTTCCCTCGTAAGAACATTGACGCACTCCTGGACGAAAAAAATCAACTCCAAAAATCCACATTAATCAAAGCAAATATTTTTCCCGTTAACTGTATTCAGGGTTTGCAGAATGTTTTTAGCGAAGTCGCCGAAGTTTGCTGTATTGCCGTTGATTCTGACGCCCAGCCTTTAACAAAGGTCAGCAACGCTACTGCCTTTTGCCAAGCAGTTCAGTCAACTCCTGAAGGATTTAACGCCTGTCGAAAATCGTGGCAGCAAATTATCAAAGGCAAAAAAGGAAGCCATCCTTTTTTTACCTGTCATGCGGGATTAAATTATGCCGCAGCCCGTATTAAAATGGGAAATCGCATTGAATCTTTCATTTTGTGCGGGCAATTTTTCGAATCGGAAGAACAGCAAAAAAAGCATCGGAAAATAATCGAGCAGAGAATTGACGCCTTGAATATCGATGCCCGGGAAGCTGTTGAAAAATCCGGACAAATCACCGTTCTTACTCCGAGAGTACGATCTAAATTAAATTCTTGGTTAGAACGTTTGGCGCAGGTATTAATCGATTTGACCAGTGAACGGAATATTCTGACGGAGCGGTTGAAAGAGATCCACAAACTTAGTTTAATTTCGGATGAAAGCGATAAATCATAACAATCATCTCGTATTAACCAACTAAAAGGAGACGTTATGAAACGTTTAGGTTTAAGTTTAATGCTCATTGCCGTGCTGATATTGCCAGCGAGTATTTGGGCTAACGGACTCAGTTTGAACAGTATCGGTCCCAAATCGCTGGGAATGGGCGGAGCTTTTGTGGGTCTTGCCAATGATTACACGGCTATTTACTGGAATCCGGCGGGTTTAATCGATTTGGAGGGGGCTTATATAGGAGCTTTTGTTACGGACATTATTCCGCGCGCGACTTACAAGAACAGCGCTTTTAAAATTAATACCACGTCTAAGACCAATCACTATGTTTCTCCGAATTTAATGGGATATTGGCAGTGTATGCTGACCGACAAGCTTAAAATGGGGCTCGGTGTTTATGTCCCGGCAGGTTTGGGTGTTGAGTGGGAAGGCAAAGATTTGGCGGCGTTTAGCGGCGGAACCGTTCTTGAATGGATGTCTAAAATCGGCGTGGTAAATATTTCGCCGGCTGTTTCTTTTAAAGCCAATGAAAAACTTTCACTGGGTATTACGTTAAATGTTTTTTACGGCATGTTTGATATGAAACGTCCCGGCGCTTTAAGGGATCCTAAAACAGGCGCTGTAATAGCCTATTCTCAATACTCCGAAAGTTCCACGGGAATCGGTTACGGCTTGACCTTCGGCGCTCTTTATCATTATTCTCCGCAGGTTAGTTTCGGATTCAGTCTTCGTACAAAAACCAATGTAACCATGAGCGGAGAGGCGAAAAATCCGGGCATGGCGCTGGCTGGTTACAAGACCAAAAGCGATTTTGATCGCGATGTGGCTTGGCCCCTGTGGATCGGCGGCGGGGTAGCCATCAAACCGACCGATCGTTTTACGCTGGCTGTTGACCTGCAATGGAGTCAATGGTCAAAAAGCGAAGAAACCTTTACAACCGAATTTAAAGACGCCGCTTGGAAGGCGGGTTCCGAAGCTACGGGCGAAAATATTTTTCGTCTGTACTGGGAAAATGCGATGCAAATTCGTTTTGGCGCGGAGTACAAGGTGAATGACGCTTTGGCGGTCAGACCCGGATATTATTACGATCCCGCTCCGGCTCCGCTTGAAACTTACAACCTCTTATTCCCCAGTATTACTTAT
>JAJRSN010000090.1 GCA_024278715.1 Calditrichota bacterium | reverse complement strand
ATGCAAATACTTCCGGGACTGTGTCCGGGGGTGTGTAAAATTTTAAAATTCAAATTCCCCAGTTGAAAAGTTTCTCCGTCTTTCAAAAATCCGTTAACTTCCGGCACCGGAGAGGCTTCAAATCCGAAAAATAGAGCCTGTTCTTTTAAGGTTTCCAACAAAGGAAGGTCGTCTTCGTGAATATAAAAAGGTACATTAAAATGCTCTTTAATTACGGATAAATGTCTGGTGTGATCGATATGATTATGAGTGTTTATTATTCGGGTAGGCAGCAACTTGTTTCTTTCGATTTCAGCGATAATTTTATCGGGTTCGTCACCGGGATCGATTAAAAAGCATTTGTCGCCATTGTCTTCGGCTACGATGTAACTATTCATTTCAAACGGTCCAACAACCAGTTTAAAAATTCGCATATCGGCTCCCTGTGTTTAAATTAAAATACTAAAATTAAAATTATTTATCAGAACCAAAAGTTCTGTCCTCTTGTTAACAGGGACTATTAACCGGATTAACAGCTTTTCCTTTTTCCAGAATGGAAATGATATTTTTAGCCGCCATTCGCGCCATTTCATTTCTTGTTTCGGTTGTTGCGCTTCCTATATGAGGAAGTAAGACAACGTTTTTCATGGTCTGCAGTTCCGGGTGAATTTGCGGTTCGTTTTCATAAACATCCAAACCGGCGCCGGCTAAGTGTCCGGATTTCAGAACATCTACCAGTGCGGTTTCGTCAACAACGGGACCCCTGGAGGTGTTAATTAAAATTGCTCCGTGCTTCATTAAACGTAAACGAGTTTCATTCAGCAGATGAAAGGTTTTTTGTGTAAGGGGACAGTGGATGGAAACAAAATCCGAAGTTTTAAGCAATTCTTCCAGTTCAACGCGTTTCGCTCCGGTCTCCGCCTCAAATTGTTCTTTCGGAGAATTGGAAACGTAAAGGATATTCATTTCAAAGCCTTTAGCCCGGCGCGCCACAGCCTGCCCTATTCTTCCTGCTCCCACAATTCCGAGGGTTTTACCGGTAACGTCGTGTCCTAAAAACAATTCGGGCTGCCATCCTTTGAACCTGCCGGAACGAACAAAGTCATCGGCTTCCACAATTCGTTTGCTCACGGCTAAAATTAACGCCCAGGTCAGGTCGGCTGTTGCCGGCGTTAAAATGTCCGGCGTGTTGGTTACAAATATTTTGCGCTTTGTGGCAAAATCCACATCGATATTGTTGAAGCCAACGGCATAATTGGCGATAACTTTTAACCTGCGGGCAGACTCGATTAATTCGCGGTCAATTGAATCAGAGAGCAGACAAATCAATCCGTCGCAATCTTTCAGCTCTCTGGCAAGCTCTTCTTTGGTCGGCGGAGTTTCACGGTCATGAACAATGAGACTATACCCTCTTTCTTTTAAAAGCTCCAGCCCGGCGTCAGGAATCTTCCGGGTGACGTAAATCCGGAAACTTTTTTTCATTGCCTTTCCCCACAATTCCGTTGATTATCCTGAAAGATAATAAATTAGAAGATATTTTAAAATTTAATTTTACGAAAAGTATTCATAAAATTTTTTATTTCAAACAAAATTTTCAATTGTTTGATATTGATTCATTTGTTAAACTTACGGTTTTTGTTAAGGATAAAAGAAGTCGGGAAAAATGGCGTTAATTCTTTTGATAAATTTTCTGTTATGGGGAAGCTTGCTGCTATTGCATATTCAGTGGCAAAACCGGTTACAGGCAATCAAATGGTTGGGAAAATTTTTTGTGATTAATTCGATTGCCGGAATCGCGTTGGGATGGCTCTCCTATTTTTTTCTTGGAACGAAGATCGGGATGATTGTTCTCGGCTTGATTTTATTGATTTCCGGATTTAGATGGATTGGGATTTCGAAAGGGGATTTTTTCAGTTGGCTGGATAAAAGGATCGGAAGAAAAAATCAACCGCTCATTAGCAGTTATTCAATGTTTTTGAGTTTCGTATTAATTGCCGCGCAGTTAAAAATCGCGCGACCCCAGATGGATCTTTTTGCTCCGGTTTTGGTATTTAATTTTTTGTTGGCAGGGTATTTGCTTTTACTATCAGGTGTAAAATTAGTTAAACGGGAAAAGATATGGGCAAAAGAACTCGTTTCCGTTGTGTCGGGGATCTATCTTACGATAATCGGGTTAATAATTATGAGCGGAGACGTTAACTATTTTGTAACAGGTATTGAGAAAATTTTACACATATTCGGTTAAAAAACTTGTTCATAAATCAATGGAGATAAATATTTTGTTAGTAAGGAAATTATTTTTAGTCACGGTTATTATTCTTTTAGTGCAGATTTCACAAATAATCGCAGTGACTCCGAAAACCCGGATTATGGAAACTAAATTCCAGGATCTTCAGGGTAAAACAAAGACGCTGAAAAGTCTTAACAGCTCAATTACAATCGTAAATTTTTGGGCAACCTGGTGCACTCCGTGCATAAAAGAGATGCCGGCTTTGGAAAAAATTTATAAAGAGTATAAATCGGATAATGTAAAAGTTGTGGGAATCGCCGTCCTTTCCGATACTTCTAAAATTAAAAAAATGGTGAAAGTTACGGGCGTGACCTATCCCATCTGGATCGGCGACCGAAAGAGCATTCAGCAATTCGGCATTTCTTCCACCATTCCGCAGACTTTTATTTTGGATTCACAGGGTAATATCCTTGCCCGGTTCATCGGTAGCCAGTCTTATAAGCAATTCAAATCCAAAATGAATGAACTTGTCGCGGAACATTTGCTTTCGGACGCTCTAAATAATTCTTTCTGATCCTGAAATTCAAATTCTATTTTCCCGTCTTTTTTAAAGCTTTTTGTGGTTTCCGCAGGCGCGATCATAGTTGTTGCTTAACACTCTTCAAAAGTTTAATTTAGTACCGGACGAACAATTTTCCGGAGATTCCAATGGCGGAAATTACAATATCGTAAATCATAAAGAAACGCATTCCGAATTTTAAACTGGGTATTGTTGAGGGAAACGGAGTTAAAATCGACAAGGAAGATGAACGTTTCCGCGCGCTTTACAAAGAATTGGTTGATTATATTAAAAAGACGTTTGCTAAAGATCCCCTGTCCTCCAACGAAATAATAGGGCACGTGCGCCGCCTGTATCGAAGAATAGGATGGGAGCCCACACGCTACCGTCCTTCTTCCGAAGCGCTGGCGCGAAGAATTCTGCAGAATAAGGGTTGGTACCGGATCAACAACGCGGTGGATTTGAGCAATCTTGTCTCGGCGCGCTTTCATTTACCGATGGGACTTTATGATCTTGATAAAATAAACGGTCCTGTTCAGGTTGATGTCGGAAGACCCGATGAAAGTTACGAAGGCATCAGTAAAAGTGAAATCCACGCCGAGGGCAAGCTCATTTTAAGAGATCAAACCGGTATTTTCGGTAATCCGACGGCGGATTCCAAACGTACATCCGTTGACGCCGGTACGCGGAATATTCTTGCCGTTTTTTTTACTCCGCCCGAAGTAAGCGTTCCTTACCTGGAGAAAACGCTTAACACCCTGATTCAATACTACGAGCCGATATGCGGCAGGACGGAAAAACGGATATTAATTTTTAAGGATTAATTTAAGCGCGAAGTTTACTTGAAAAATATTTGTTATTTAGCGGAATTAAATAGCGGCAAAGGATTACGATTAATGCATTGAAAAAGGCAACAGAAAGCTGTCTCAATACGAATTAATAATATCGAAAATCGAATTAACCCAGGGCGACATCCAATAACATCATAACTGCAAAACCTAACATGGCGCCCATGGTGGAAACATCGGTGTTAGCCGGGTCCGATTGCGATTCCGGGATCAGTTCTTCGATCACCACAAAGATCATGGCTCCGGCGGCAAAAGAGAGTGCGTAAGGTAAAATCGGGCGCATGATAAGAACCGCCGCGGCTCCGACAACTCCCGCAACGGGTTCCACAATGCCGCTCATTTGTCCGTACCAGAAACTTTTAAAACGGGAAAAGCCTTCTCTTCGCAGCGGGGCGGAAACCGCGGTGCCTTCCGGAAAGTTTTGAATTCCGATGCCGATGGCAAGAGCAACGGCTCCGGCGAGGCTTGCAGAAGGTAAATCCGCAGCCACGGCGCCGAAAGCAACACCCACGGCAAGACCTTCGGGGATATTATGAAGCGTTATGGCTAAAACAAGCAAAACGCTCCGCTGCCACTGTGTTTTAATTCCCTCGGCGTCTTTTATCTCCAGCCCTAAATGAAGGTGTGGCAAAAAGCGGTCTATTAAGCGCAAAAATGCCCCGCCCGATAAAAAGCCGACCACTGCAGGCACCCATGAGGGAACGGACATGTTTTCCGCCATTTCAATAGCCGGAGCAAGCAACGACCAAAAACTGGCGGCAATCATCACTCCCGCCGCAAAACCAAGCATCCCGTCCATCAACTTTTTATTAAAGCTCTTAAAGAAAAAGATCATCGAGGCTCCTGCGGCGGTCATAAACCAAGTGAAGATGGTGGCTATCAAAGCCTGAAGAACCGGATGGAATGATGTTAACCATTCAATCATATTTTCCCCATTGCTCTTTTCTATTACAAAATTAAAAGCAAATTAATGCAGAACAACAAATTTTCCGCTTTTACGATAGATAATACCGGTTCCCAACTCTCTGGCTAAAACGTGATAGATATAAGTTCCCGAAGCCAAAGTTTTTGTCCGGAATTCTTCGTAATATTTTCTGTGCGCCTTATACCGTTTTGTCCCGAGAGATTTTACTTTTCTTCCGGTAATGTCATAAATGCGAATCTCCACGTCGCTCGGATTTTCGACCCGAAAAGAAAAGCGGGTCTTTTCGTCGGCGGGATTCGGTTCATTCGAAAATATCTGTAAATGATTTAATTTGGTTTTATCTTCTCTGACGGTGGCGGTGTCAAGATAGTTGTATGCTTTTTTCAGATCAATAATACCCCAGCCCAAATATTTATCGGGGAAATCGGCTTGCGAAGCCGTTTCTTTTAATGCTTTTGCCATTAACTCCGGAGTTGTTTGCGGAAAAGCCTGCAAAAGCAAAGCGGCGCCGCCGGAAGCAAGGGGACAGGAAAAGGATGTCCCGCTTGCATAATTGAAGCCTGTGGAATCCTTTTGATCGGCGGTTACCACATAAACGCCCATGGCTGCAATGTCCGGTTTAATGCGCCCGTCTGCTGTGGGACCCACGGAAGAAAACGAAGCCCGAAGCCCGAAACGATCTACCGCCGCAACCGCGAGCACTTTTTCCCCGTCAGCCGGGGCTAACAGCGTGTTAGTATATGGGTCGTCGCCTTCGTTTCCCGCGGAATTAAAAACGATAACTCCTTTATCCACCGCCATCTCGGCGGCAATGGTGGTTTTTGCGGTTTTACCGTCCATTTGTGCCGGAGTGTACCAATCGACGTAGCCCAATGAACTGCTGACAATATCTGCCCCCATTTTTTCCCCCCATTCGATTCCGGCAACCCAGTAGTCTTCTTCAATCGGCGTTTCGCTTTGATCGACCTCCGTTTTTGCCAGTAAAAACGAGGCTTTAAAAGCGGCACCAATCAGCATTCCCGGCGCATATCCGGCAATTACCGAAAGCGTTTTTGTTCCGTGCCAGCCTTCATACGCCTTAAACTGTGAATCATCCACCCCCTCATCGCCGTGGATAAAATCATAAGTGGCTAAAACATTAAGGCTATCGAACGCCAGATGATGATATAGCAGATTAAATCCGTCGTCAAGCATGCAGATAACAACATCTTCTCCGTAAAAACCTTGTTGATGCAAAAAAGGAACGTTGATTAATTCAAGTTGATCTAAAGATTCTCCGTAAGGCAGAGAATCGGTCGTGCTGCCGCGCTTTGGAAGGGGCGGAGTTTTTTCTTCGTCCGGTCGGGGTAAAATTCTTTTTCCGACAATTACGGGATCGATCTTAAGGACAAAATCGAAGTTGCGGATCGCCTCCAGATTTTTAAGCGAGACTTCCGCGCTTATTCCGTTCAGCCAGCGGGAAACAACGCGTATTCGGCTTATACGGGGTTTAACGGCTTCGATGTAGGGTTCGTAAACAGGTAGATCGCTGAATTCAATCAACGCTTTTTGCGGTCTTCTCAACATTCTTCGTTTGATGGCGCGTTCGCTTAATATTTGTTCAGGTTTCATTAAAGCCGCGGGAGACTTTCCTTTGTCCTTAAAAAATATCCATGCTTTTAACTGACCGGTTGTCGTTTTCGCGAATATGTCCGGATCCAACTCGGTTTGGGCGGATATCCGAGATGCGCTTAATAAAGCAGCGATGAATGCGAAAAAAAGAAAGAGCCTCTTCATTGGATTGCCCCGCTAATTTATTGCCTGGTGACTATTATCTTAAAAATCTATGGCATTAACTGCAAATCCATTTTACTAAAAACAAAATAAAGGGGATCATTAATTTCCGGGAAGGCGGGTTAAAAAAATTTTTTTGAGAAAAAAGAAGCGGGGCTAAGATTTTTGCTTCAGGCTTTTTGGCGGATACCGATAACGCCCATCATACGTCCGCTTTTATTCCCGTCTCTGCGATATGAGTAATAGAGTTCCGCGTTACAATGGGTACAGTCCGAATCATATTCTATATTGGATTCGGGAATTCCTTCATCGGCGAGTTGCCGCAAAATAACGCCCTGTAAATTCAGTTTAAAATGATCCGCTCCGTCGGGAGACAAGAAAGATTGCGGAAAATATCGGGCGGTTTCCGGATCGATTTGGTAACACTGTTTTTGAACACCGGGTCCGACGGCGACAAACAAATTTTCCGGCGAGGAATGAAAACGAGTTTTTAAGAGAGAGACGGTTTTACCAGCAATGTTTTTTGCGCTTCCGCGCCAGCCTGAATGAACAATCGCCACAACCTCGTTCCGGGCGTCGTAAATAAAAACCGGGAAGCAGTCCGCGGTTTGAATGGTTAAAAAAAGACCGGGTTGAGCGGTAATCAAAGCGTCGCATTGCGGAACAATGCCGGGCGCGTCAACAATTTTTATCCTTTCGGAATGTACCTGCTCCGGAAAGACAATTCGCTGCTGCGGTATGCTAAGTTCGTTAAAAAAAAGATGCCGGTTTTGTTTAACGGCTGAGGGAAGGTCTCCTGTACGGGGACCTAAATTACACTGATCATAGGGCGGATTGCTTACGCCGCCCTTTCGGGTGGAAAAACCGTGAATAATCAGTGGAAAGGGCTTGAAGATATCGAATCGTTTAATAAGCGGTCTAATCTCCAAATCGGGCTACCTTTTCGGGTTTAATTTAATTGAGCGGCAATAGCTGTCCGTAAACGTATTTCAAAATTCTTGTCGCGTTGTTGTATCTTTTTTCGCCCACATTAAACCGTCGTAAAATACCTTCGTACTTTGGCGCTTCCTTCATCAATTCCAAAAAGTTTTCCCGCGTCGGTTTTTTACTGTCGGAGGCGATGGCGTGCAGAATAAAGTTGAAATTGTCATAGCCCAACAATTCATACTTTTCGGGAGTACGATGAAATGTTTGCCTGAATTTGTTGACAAATTGTCTGTAGTCCCAGTTTTCCTGATTCAGAAAATTATCGCTGATAAAAATTAGCCCGTTTATGTAATTCTTATTCTTATTCAGCTTGTCCGTGTCATACCAGTCGCTGTTTCCGATGATCTGAGCCTGGATGTTCCAATAAGCATACTGTGAGGCTACCATGGCAATATCCTCGGAATAGACGGGTAACAAAATCCCGCCGATGCTATGAACCGGAATATCGGCGGAATCGATTTTTACGCGGTTTGTGGAATGCAGGATCTGCTCTCTTTTTTCTTTTTGATAAATACGGTACAAAGAATCGATTTGACTCGGTTTTATCGTGCTATCCGCCTGCATTACGGAATCCTGAAACGCTAATTTCAACGCCACGCGTTTCAGAGTTTTAAAATGATTGGTCAAATCTCTGTCTTCGGGGTAGTACCATCTTTGAGCCGGTATTTCAATAAAATTGTTTTCCAGATAATCGGTAAACGTTTTGGTAAAATCGAGAAAATAATCATCTATCGGCGAAAGGGTCACAACTCTGCGGATGTTTAATGAATCCACCACAAATCTCGCCAGTTTACTCGCCATAATATCAACGGGAGCGGCGAGTTGAACGAGGCGGCTTGAGAGACGCCGCAGACTTTTTCCCGAAGCCGTGGGACTAATCAGAGTAATTTGTTCATAATCGGCAATCACGGCGCAACTTGCCGTTATTTCATTTTCCAAAGGACCAAACACACAGGTTATCGATGGATCTCTGCCAATCTCTTTCATCTTTTGCAAAGCCGTGACCAGCCGCCCCTCGTAATCATAGGGAACTAATTGAATATTCATTTGATTGATATGGTTAAATTCGGACAGAGCCAATTGCGCGCCGTCTAAAATTGCCTTGCCAATATCCTTGTTTGGTCCGCTCAATGGCAGCAGAACCGCAATTCGCACGATGTTGTGTTCTCTGTTTTTCAGAAAATCGTACAAATTTTCCGCTTTTTCGTCAATTTCAGCGAAATTTCCGGGAAGCGTTTTGTACTCTTCTAGTATCCGCAAAGCCGCCTGAGCATTCCGTGCCTCATAAAAACGTTCAGCTTCTATGTATTTTACGAGTTTCTTCCGGAAAGGAGATCTGGCTTGCTGCTCGATAAAGGAGATACCCTGTTCATCCAGAGCGTAACGCAGGGCGTTTTTCACCAACTCAAAGGTTTTTTTCTTTAATCTGGGATCGTCGCTTTTTTCAACAATCGACAGCCAGATTTGAGTAGCCGTCTGAACGCGGTTTAAACGAAAATAATTATTAGCCATTACAAATTGAATATCGTCGCGATAGCGGCTTTCAGGAAATTTTTTCAAAAAAGTTTCGCAAATTTCCAGAGACTTTTGATATTCGCCCATTTTGTAAAGAGTTTTTGCCAGCATCAAATAATTGGCAGTTAAAAGATGGCTTTTGGACCCCAGGCGGGAAATGACCAAAGAAAAGTTTTTGCGGGCTTTTTGGTATTCTCCGGTTTTGTAATCCTGAATGCCCTGTTGGAAAATCTTCCATTCTTTTTGAGAAGCCTGTTGAGCAAAAGTAAAACCGGCAAATAGCATTATGACAAAGACGATTTTTAATCCACGATTCATGTTCAATTCCCCAATATTTTGCATCAATTGAGTTGAAAACTAATAAACTTTAGCCAATCAAAGCAAAAAGAATTTTATTAACGCTTAAAAATGACGCATAGTTTCATTAAGCAAAAAGTGAATTTGCAGGAAAGACGGATTTTCTTCCTTTAATATCAGCAAAGATTAAGGGAAAGTTAATGTCTTTTTATCCGGATAAAAATTTCCGAAGCAATCTCCTCATCCACGGCAAATTGGCTGTGTCCGGACTTAAAGACGAAAGACGGCGATCTTTGGATTAAAGTAATATCGTTGCCCGGTAAAATGCCCATGGCTAACATCTTGTCCAGAAGATCCCTTTGGGACATGTGGACATAAGCGATTTGCCCTTTTTCATTGGGACGCATCTCGCTTAAAGGCACAATGATGGGGCGAATGGTCTCTAATTTTTTTTCGCAGCATTTTCCTTCAGGGATCGGTTTACCGTGCGGGCAAAAGTGCGGATGTCCCAAAAGCGTGCAAATTGCCTCGTCAAGTCCGTCAAAAAGGGCGTGTTCCAGTCGGCAGGCGTGATCGTCCAAAACCTGCTCCACCGTGTTAAAGACATCGGCTAAAAGTCTTTCCGCCAAACGGTGGCGTCTGATAGCCATTGCGGATTCTTTTTCTCCCTTCCCGGTCATTTTGATCTGCTTTCCCTTTAAAGCAATTAATCCGTGCTCTTTTAATTCGGCAATGACTTCCGGGGCGTAATTACTTGCGTCCAAAAAGGTTTTTTTATTTTCAACTATTGTTGTCCACAAATCTTCCAAAACTTCCTGGGCTGCTTCGCTGACCATAATCAAGGCTCCACTTTATTTTTGTTGAATTTAAAAGATAACAATTTTCTGAGCTTTTTAGCCGTTTTACTTTCGGGCAGCATTTCGTACCCGCAATTGGGACAGCACACAAGGCTGCAGGATTGATGAAGCGGACATGATTCACAGGGACTTTTAGCCTCTTCGGGTTGATATTCATACCCGCATAACGGACATTTCATAATACAATACCTGTAAAAGCAAAAAGTTTGTGTAAAACAATTCCCGTACCAAAAGCAAACAGCATTACAAAGAAAAACATTCCTAACGCCGTTTTGATCCCGCGTTCTTTAATGGTTACGGCAAACTGCGCAATACAGGGAACAAACAGCGTCATAACCGTTATGGCTATCAGCAATTGGTTGCCGGTTAATATTCCACGTAAGTCATAAAGACCGGCTGCGCCGTAATCCCTTCTGAAAAATCCGAAAATAAAAGCCACGGCGGTATCGCCGGGCAAACCCATCCAACTCATTAAAGGTTTCATCCCGTTTACGATTATTTCAAACAATCCCGTTAGTTGTCCCAACCATAATAAAACGCTTGCCAGAACAAAAAATGGCAAAACCTCTTTAAAATACCATTCCATTCGCGTATAGGTTTTTACAAGAATATTGGCGGGACGCGGAAAACGCAAAGGCGGCAGTTCGATGTAAAAACTGGGACGCACTCCGGGCATCAGTTTTGACGATAAAAATCCGATCAGAAAGAAGATCATAAGAACAATCCCGATCCAGACCCACAGAACTTTGGGATTGGTCGAAGCCATGGCTAATAAAACGCCGAGCTGCGCCGAACAGGGAATTGCCAGAGTCAGCAACAATGTGCTAATGATTCGTTCGCGTTTTGTTTCCAGGGTTCTTGTGACCACTGTTGCCATTGTATCACAACCGAATCCCAAAACGATCGGCAAAACCGCTCTTCCGTTTAATCCTATTTTCTTGAAAAAGCGGTCAACCAAAAGCGCCAGCCTCGGCAAATAACCGCTGTCTTCGATGAATGAAAAAGCCAAAAAGAAAGTGCCGACTATGGGCAAAATAATGGCTATGGCATAGCGAATTCCCAGGGTTATTATTCCGTACTCGCCTCCGAATAAATCACGAATAGGCTGCCAGGGCACCCAGCTTACCAGGAGCTTGTTTACCAAAGGATTGATATATTGCCCGAAAACAGAAATCTCCAAAAAATCAACAATGGTCTGAGCGCCAAGCACTCCCACAAACAGATAAAACAGGTACAAAACAAGAATGATAATGGGAAATCCCGTATAAGGCGACAGGAATAAACGATCCAGAAAACCGGTGGGAGTCGTTGTCTTTTCGGCGGACGATTTTACAGCCTTTTTAAGAATTTGATCCGTCAGCGCTCGCTCGCTTTTCGCTATCTCCAAATCGAGTCCAACATGGTAAGCCGCTTTTACCTTTTCCCTGGTCTCTTTAATTTGTTGAAAAACAGAATCCGGCTCCTTTCCTTCAATCATTTTCCAAACTTCCTTATCGCCTAACAAAAACAGATAGGCAAGCATATTTGCGGACAAAGCGTACCTGCTTTTCAAAAGTGAACTGATTGTTTGAATAGCCTTTTTGATGAGAGGCGGATAGGGAATTTCGACGCTCCGGTGATTATCGGAAAAGCGAGTTTCGGACTGCAAAAAATCGGACAGACGCTTTTTTAATTCCTTTATACCCCTGTTTCGGGCAAGCGCAGTGGTAACAACCGGAATTTGTAAGATGTGTTCAATTTGAGCGGGATCGATTTTAATGGAAAGACGATCGGCTTCGTCCATCATGTTTATTACTAAAAAGACAGGTAAACCCGCGTTCTTGAGTTGTAAGGTCATGGGCAGCATGCGATTTAAATTTTTAGCGTCAACCACGTGAATGACTACGTCGGGAGATTCATTGATCAGCACATTTCGGGCGACGCGCTCTTCTTCGGTAATCGGTAATAAACGATACATGCCCGGCGTATCTATTATATTAAGCGAAATTGAATTTAATCGCCCCTTTCCGTTGGAGAGCTCTACCGTTGTGCCCGGGTAGTTGGATACCGTGACATAAGCGCCGGTTAATGCATTAAATAAAACGCTTTTCCCGACATTGGGAGAACCGACGATCACTATTTTTGCATGTTTCTTCTTTTTACGCGTTTGAGAAGACGCAGACACGTTTATTTTATTCATTTCCAAATTTTGTTCGTTCATCATATCCGTTTAATCCCGGTTTATAGTAAGGAAATAATAACCCTTGTTATATTAATATAACATGTAATTTAAAGATTCTTAAATCGAAAAGCAATTTATTGTTATCCGTGTTAATTCGAGAGAATTAAAGAGCGTTATTTTTAAGATCAGATTGATTTTGTTAGCGCGTTGCATCTTAAAAATAAATTATTTATCCGGAAACTTTTCTTTAAATTCGTAAAAAATTAATAATTTTCAAAATTCTTCCGACCAATTATAATGAGTGTTCATAAGACAGCGAGGTATTTTATCCGGGATGATTAAGAAAGTAAAAGTGGATCAATTAAAACCGGGAGTCTATATTTCCGATTTTAATTGTAACTGGATAAGCCATCCTTTTTTGACGAGTAAAAAACGTATTAACAGTTATCGCGATGTGGAAAAGATAAAAAGGACCGGCATAGACGAAGTGTACATAGACACCACCAAGGGTATTGATGTTTACGATACATTTTCGAAAGACGAATTTCTCAGGATTTTTGAATCCGATTCATTCCAGATAAGTCCGGGCGATGAATTAGACTTTGAGGTTCAGGTTCCTCTTAAAAAGGAATTAAAAAGGGCGCGCGAAATCCAGAATCAGGCGAGCCAAATTCTGAAAGAAGCGTATCACGACATCCGCTATGGCAACGGCATCAGAGTGGATGAAGTCGCTTCAACTGTTAAAGAAATTGTTAATTCCATTTCCAGAAATCATGACGCTTTATTGCTTATTTCAAATATCAAAAATAAAGATGAATACACCTATGAGCATTCAATTAATGTTTCTATTTTAATTGCGGGCATTTGCAAGGCTTTGAAAATGGAGAAAGAAGAAATTATTGATTATACTTTAGGCGCTTTTCTCCATGACATAGGCAAAAGTAAAATACCAAATGAAATTTTAAATAAAAAGAACCCGTTAACTCACAAGGAATTTGAAATTTTAAAAAAGCATGTTAATTATGGGATGGAGTTGGTTAGTTCGCACAAGCATATCAGCGAGAATGCTCTTTCGGTAATTGCCGAACACCATGAGCGTTTAAACGGTACCGGTTATCCCCGCAAATTGAACGAACATGAAATCAGTAAAGGGGGAAAAGTAGGCGCCATTATCGATGTTTACGACGCTCTTACCTCTAACCGGATTTATCATCCGCCACTTAATCCCGTACAGGCGATTAAAGAAATTTACGCGCAGCGATTAATTCATTTTGATGAAGATCTAATTGAACAGTTCATACGTTTTTTGGGCATTTACCCGCCCGGCAGCATCGTAAAATTGGAAAGCGGGTTTTTGGCGATTGTGATTGAAGCGGGTCGGGCAAATATTTTACGTCCCATAGTTCGTCTCATCTACGATTTGAAGAAGGATATTCCGATAACCCCAAGGAATCTTGATCTTTCCAAAGGGATAGGGGAGCTTCACAATATCGTGGGAACGGTTGATCCCATTTATTACAAAATCAATTTAAACGAATATTTATTGAACCTGACTATGTCGTAGATTCGGAAAAACCGTTGAAGGAATAAGCTATTGGAATAAATGATTCCGTTCCGCATTCGAGGTTTTAAAGCCATCCTTCGGGCAAAAAGCTTTGTTCAAAAACACTTTTCGCTTCGTTTAAAAAGGGCAGCGCGCCCGCGGAAACATATCGTTTGGAAAAATGGAATAAGATCAACTTTTTAACGCCCGATTTTTTAGCTAACCCTGCTGCGGATTTGGCGGTTAAGTGACAGTTTTTTTCAGCCAAAATCCGCTCCTGCTCTAAATATTGACTTTCGCAAAACAAGCAATCACAGCCATGCAACCATTCGGTTAAACTCGCGGCGTCTTGGGTTAAATAGAAATCCGTCAGGTAAGCCGCGCTTTTGCCCGGTTGCCTGAACAGCAGCTTTTGTCTTAATTCTCCCAGATTTCTTTTAATTCCCAGAACTTCAATTTCATCGGAATCTTTTAATGACGGGTCTTTAAGTAAGCCAAGCCACTCGCCCTGTTTTAAATTGTCCGCATTTAAGAGGAATTCGTTTATCTTTAGTTTTGGGGCTTCTTCCGTCTTAAAGCCCAAAACCGGTATTTTGTGCTCTAAAAAACGGACGGAAACTTTAAACGCTTCATTGGAGAAGACGGTTTGTGAAAAAGCCGATTCCCTGATTTTTCGTTTGCGGGAGAAGCCGTTTTTTGCCGACAGTTGAAATGTGAGAATCTTTTGCGGTCTTATTTCGTGAATCAGCCATTTTGATTCGATGCCCTGCGTCAGATTCCAGGTAAAGCTGTTGAGGCGGTGAAAGATTAATTTTGCGGTATTTTCGGGTCCCCATATATGAACGGGTTTGTTTGCCCTGTCGTAGTTGGCGCGAATAAAATGATCAAAGCCAGCGACATGATCCAAATGGAAGTGCGAAAAGAAGAGATGATCTATTTTTTGGATTTCGGAAAGAGATAAATTATCAATCGTATTTTCGCCGCAATCAAAAAGCAGACGGAATTGTTTTTGTCCGGTATCCACTTTTAAAAACAGCGCATTGTCTGCAAAGGGTTGTCCTAAAATTCTACAATGTAACGCCATAATTATTTCGTTGAAAAACTTTCGAGTTGTAAAAAACGCCCGCCGCGGGCGGGCGCTTTGACGACTATTAAGGTTCGATTTTAGTACCGAGCACATCCAGAAACTGCTTCATCCATTCCGGATGGGCGGGCCAGGCTGGAGCGGAAACCAGTTTTCCGTCGGTGTGCGCGTCGGAAAAGGTATCGTTGTTCGGAATCCACGTTCCGCCGGCAAGTTCGACTTCTGTTTTAACCGCGGGATACGCAGAGCACTTTTTCCCTTTTAACACGCCGGCAGCCGAAAGTAGTTGCGCTCCGTGGCAAACGGCGGCGATGGGTTTGTCGTTTTCCGCAAAATGGCGCACAATCTTCAACACACGATCGTTCAGACGAAGATATTCCGGAGCGCGACCGCCGGGAATAACCAGAGCATCGTAATCTTCGGGATTTACTTCGTCAAAATCGGCGTTAAGCGCAAAATTGTGTCCGGGTTTTTCGCTATAGGTTTGATCGCCTTCAAAATCGTGGATTGCGGTTTTGACTGTTTGTCCCGCTTTTTTACCCGGACAAACGGCATCTACCTGGTGTCCGACCATGGTGAGAATCTGGAAGGGAACCATGGTTTCGTAATCTTCAACAAAGTCGCCTACCAGCATTAAAATCTTTTTCCTTGACATATCCAACCCTCCTTTTAAAGTTTGACAATTTGATACTATTAGCGGCGCTCCAATTTACGAAATTATTATTGAAGTTTCATTAGGTTTTCGTTAGTAATTGAACGCCGGAGATTAAAATTGTTCCCAAACAATATTTTCGGTTCTTAATACGGGATAAAAGTTAATTGCCGGTTATCTCAAAAGGCGAAAGTGCGGTTTAACCGAATTAAAAAAAGCAGGTCTTTTGCGACCTGCTTTTACAAACCCGATTATTCGGTTTAGTCCATGTTTTCGACGATCGCTTTGGCGAATTCGGAAGTTTTCAACAGAGTTGCGCCGTCCAAAAGACGATGGAAATCGTAAGTTACACGCTTTTGCAGAATGGTTTTTTCCATTCCTTTAACGATTAGATCGGCAACTTCCTGCCAGCCTAAATGTTCGAACATTAAAACGCCGGAGAGGATGAGCGATCCGGGATTAACCTTGTCCAGATTGGCGTATTTGGGAGCAGTGCCGTGTGTGGCTTCGAAGATAGCGTGTCCGGTGTCGTAATTAATATTGGCTCCGGGGGCGATTCCGATTCCGCCGACTTGCGCGGCGAGCGCGTCGGAAAGATAATCGCCGTTCAAATTCATGGTGGCGATTACGTCAAACTCATCGGCGCGGGTTAAAACCTGTTGAAGCGTGATGTCGGCAATGGCGTCTTTGATCATTAATTTTTCTTTGTACTTTCCGTTGCCGTGAGTGGGGTACAATTTTAAGGCTTCTTCCACTTCCTTCTGAAGTTCCAGCTTTTTGGAGTCGGTTAATAAGTCGTAGCCGGGTTCAATTCTTCGCGCGTTTTCTTCGACGGAAATATTGGGATCAGCGTCTTTGTTTCCTAAAATCCAACTTTCCCGCTGAGTGACGACATGATCTCTGAATTCGGTTTTGGCGACTTCGTATCCCCAGTTTTTAAAAGCGCCTTCGGTGAATTTCATGATGTTGCCCTTGTGGACAAACGTCACGGATTTACGGTTGTGACTTAAGGCATATTTGATAGCAGCCCGAGCCAGACGCATTGATCCTTCTTTGGAGACCGGTTTAATCCCAATTCCCGAGGTCTTGGGAAAGCGGATATTCTTTACGCCCATTTCTTCCTGTAAAAATCGGATCACTTTTTTTACCTCTTCCGATTCGGCTGGCCATTCAATACCGGCGTAAATATCTTCAGTGTTTTCCCTGAAAATAACCATATCGACCTTTTCGGGACGGAGCACCGGAGAGGGCACGCCTTTAAAGTATCGGACAGGGCGTAAACAGACGTAGAGATCCAGGGTTTGTCTTAAGGTAACGTTCAGCGAACGAATTCCGCCGCCCACAGGCGTGGTAAGAGGTCCCTTAATACCGACCAAATATTCCTTAAAGGCTTCAATTGTGTCATCGGGAAGCCAGCTATTAAACTTTTTAAATGCTTTTTCACCGGCAAATACTTCGAACCATTCTATTTTTCGTTTGCCGCCGTAAGCTTTTTTCACGGCTTCGTCAAAAACATGCTGCGATGCGCGCCAAATGTCCGGACCTGTTCCGTCCCCTTCAATAAAGGGAATTATCGGATTGTCCGGCACGTTTAATTTACCATCGGATAAAGAAATGTGTTCACCGGAGTCGGGTGGGTTCAGATGTTTAAATGTCAAGATTCTCCTCCTTTCTTTGTTATTAACACGAGTAATTTAAACAGAAATAGATAAAAAAAAAATATTCTAAACAGAGAAACGCTTAAATAAAAATTTGAAACGATTATGGGGTTGATTAGTTGACTATAAGAGAGAAATAATTATTCTCCGCCGGATAAAAATTCGCTGACAGAAAAAATCGACGCCCCGGATAAAGCGTCCGGGTTTTAAAAATGAGCGCTTTCTTAATAGGAAGAGCGCTTTGCGGAAAAATTTTGTTTGATAATCAACAGGCGCTGCTATATATTTGCCAATTGAAGGAGGAAAAAATTGGCGGAACAGTTTCATAAAATATACATCTCGGCTTCTGAGTTCGTAAAAGCATGGGAGAAAGAAGTTTACGAGTTAACAAACCTGGATTATTTCATCTATTTAACGATGAATACGCTGGCGGAGTATCTTGAAACTATTTTTTTTCCGTCTCAGCGCAATATTGACGAACAGTTTCTGTTGGATAACGATGAAATTACAAACCTTGCTTTCCATCTGGGCGATAATCTTCAGTTGTTTTTTGACAAAAATTGTTTTGGCATCTGCAGCATGAACTGCCCGATCCAGTTGGATCAAAAAATAACTTCCGAAGATTTCTTGAAAGCCGGAAAAGTACCGGAAAACATGGAATTCACCGTACATTCCTGTTCCATTAAAGAGCACTGTCTGAAGTACGATTTACTTAATTACGTGATTATTGACGCCATTCTCGATTTTTACAGGTACGATCTCAATATCTCCGCCGAAGACGATCATCCCATTTTACAACAACTTATTCAATTTGTAAATGAAACGATGATAGATCTGGTCAGACGGCACGGAAATCATCTGTTGGTAAATCCTCAGGAAAATGCCAGCTCGTATTTCGAGAATTTAATAAATTCTGAAGAGACCACCTGGAATGAGTACGACTTTTGGTCTTTTGAAGAACAGGATCACAACGAACCGGACGAATTATGGAAACTTCCTAATACGGATTTGTTTTTAGCGATCGAAGAATTTAAGCAGCTAAGAAAAAGTTCGGTAACAGCCCGAAACGATATTCTGGAACTCTTCGGAAAATTTGTGAACGGATTCATCGGCTCCATTGATGTAAAAGAGCTTTCTTATGATGATCTGGAAGAATTCCTGATGATTGTGCTGCCCACGGAAATGTGTTCGGAACAACAAATAAATTTTGAGCGGGAAGTCGAATCGTTTTCCAACTTTCTCAAATTTTTGGATTACCAGTACGAGGCGAATCTCTCTTTGTACTGGGATGATTTTAAAACCACGCTTTTAAGCGACTTAAAACGAACTTTCTATTTGGGTCAAGCCTATCATAAAAATAATTCCTACGTTGACTATCAGCTTTCCGAGGAAAAAAACGATCCTTCGATAATCGACGGCTTTTTTGAGATTATCGATCGGGTGGAAGATTTATTTGTAATCGAAGATATTCATTTAAAGGATCAATATTCATTGGTTGATCTTTCCATGCTCGAGATTGAATCTGTTTTACCCGGCGATATTTTGAATATGCAAATTGTGGAAAACGGGGACGATAAGTGGAAAGCTATTTGGATTGAATGTGTGTTTGCTCCGAAATCAAAATACTATTTGCTATGATTAACCGCATTAATACCCGCCGTTTTTGATCTTGCTCCAAAGCTATTTTATAGTTATAATTGATCTTTTACGGAATTTATGAAGATTACAGATTTAAATAGATTGGTAAACAATTTATGAGTGAAAATAATGTTCGTGTGGTAGCGAATAATCGTAAAGCCAGACATGACTATCACATCATCGATTCGGTGGAAGCGGGAATTGTTCTGAGAGGAAGCGAAGTAAAATCCGTCCGCGAAGGCAAGGTAAATTTGAAAGACGCCTATGCCCGCTTTAAAAACGGCGAATTATGGCTTATCGGGATGCACATTTCGCCTTACAGCCAAGCCACGTTTGAAATGCAGGATCCTTTAAGAACCCGCAAATTGCTGTTGCACAAACGGGAGCTAAAAAGGCTGCAAAGATACGTTGAAGAAAAAGGGGTTACTTTAATTCCTTTAAAAGTCTATTTTAAAAAACATCTTGTAAAAATCGAATTGGGGATAGCCCGCGGTAAAAAACAATACGATAAGCGCGCTTCCATCGCCGAACGCGATCAAAAACGCGAACTTGAACGTATGCTTAAAAGGAATTTTTAACGAAGATTAAGAAGGAGTCAACAATGGTTTTTCCGCCGATTAATGAGCAAATGGATTTGATAAAGAGAGGTGTTGTTGAATTATTGCCGGAAGAAGAACTGGTTAAAAAATTAGAAAGATCGATTAAAAAAGGTAAGCCGTTAGTCATTAAGCAGGGATTTGACCCCACGGCGCCGGATATTCATCTCGGGCATACGGTGGGAATTCGGAAATTAAAACACTTTCAGGATTTGGGACATCAGGTTGTGGTTATCATTGGCGATTACACAGCCATGGTCGGCGATCCCAGCGAGAGAAATTCCACCAGACCCAGATTGACCCATGAACAGGTTTTGAAAAACGCCAAAACGTATCAGGAACAGTTTTTTAAAATTCTCGATGCTAAAAAAACCGTTATTCGCTTTAACGGGGAGTGGTTCGGCAAGATGTCGTTTGCCGAAATCATGGAGTTGGCTTCCAAATTCACCGTGGCAAGAATGCTGGAACGCGATGATTTTGCGAAACGTTACGGCAGCCAGCAGCCGATCAGCATTCACGAGTTTTTTTACCCGTTGATGCAGGGATACGATTCGGTTATGATAAAGGCGGATGTGGAAATAGGCGCCACTGAACAAAAATTTAATCTTACAATCGGGCGGGATATTCAGCGGGAATACGGGCAGGAGCCGCAGGTAATTTTAACCTTGCCGGTTCTTGAAGGTCTGGACGGCAAACAGCGCATGAGCAAATCCATCGGAAACTACATCGGGATTGACGAAGATCCGAGAGAAATGTACGGCAAAACAATGTCCATTCCCGATGAGTTGATTTACCGCTATTTTGAGCTGGTTACCGATGTGGATAGCACGCAATTAAAACGTATTAAAGAACAACTTGCCGATCCCAAAGTAAATCCGCGTGATCTTAAGATGCAGTTGGCACATACCCTTGTGCGGATGTATCACGGAGAAGAGGCGGCTGACCATGCGGCGCAGGAATTCCGGAAAGTATTTGTGAAAAAAGATATTCCCGATGAAATGCCGGAAGTTCTGTTAAAAACGGTTCAAATGCGCATCGATAATCTTCTTATCGCCACAAAAACAGCGGTCTCCAAAAGCGAAGCAAGGCGTTTAATCTCCGGCGGCGGTGTGAGTCTGGACGGAGAGAAAATTACCGATCCGTTTTATCTGGCAGATTTAAAAGATGGTCAGATACTGAAGGTTGGCAAAAGAAAATTTGTTAAAATCAAAACTTCGGCAAATTAAAAAGGGAGCGGTAAACCGCTCCTTTTATTCCATAGCCGCACGATATACTTCACGATGTTTACTGTCTAATCGGACCAGTTTTTCCAGATCCGGTTTGAAACCTCTGAATAAGTCCGCTAATTCCTTACTATGCGAATTGAAAAAGAATTGCAAATACAGATTGTTCGGCTGGACTTTATAAACCTTCATCATTCCGTCGAGGACTTTTTTAGCGTATTTATAAGCTTCCATGCGTTTGCCTTCGTCCAAAAGATATAAAGCCTCAAAAAAGTCGGGTTTTACTTCGCGCAAGGGTCTGGTTCTCGAGTCCGTAATCATAAAAACCAAATTCATTCGTGAAGTCCAACCCTTGGGATAGTTGGAAATCTGCCCCTGATTTGCAATATCCCTTGCCTTTTCGTACAAAGGATTTCCTTTCAGATAATCGTTTGTGTCCAACTCTCCGGCTAAAATCATGTAAGCATAAAAATCAAGAAAATGCGTCAGCGGATCGAACTGGCTTTTAAAATGACTGAGAGGAGTGCCCTGATCATAAGGGAATTCCCATGTTTTGTCGTAAAAATATTCGCCTGATTCGCTAGTGATTAAAAACTGAGCCAGATAAATTTTTTCATGGCTCTTTTTTTGTACGGTCTGAATTATGATGCGGATTCTGCAATTTACATCGTATTCATATTCGTCGTCGATCCACTCGTATCCGTTATAGTACTGTTCAACTTTATCTGCAAAATTTGAAAGAATGTTTAGCTCATCATCGGGTAAATTTGACGGATCAAGGGTTACGGTTACTTTTAAGACCTGAGCAAAACTAAAAGCGGAGAGAACAAAAAGCACTATTAAAACATAATGCAGCTTTTTCATGGCTACTCCATAATTTTTTTAACTTGACGTCTCAATATAAAAACTCGCTTTAATAAAAGCTAATAAATTCAATTATTAAAAAGTTCTGTCAACAGGCAACCATTTTAACCAGTTAGTTGCTGAAATTCAAGGCAAAAATTTATGAAGAAAATTTTGAGCGATGGGTCTGCGGATAATTTGTTTTTCAAAGAATTTAAATCATCGGTAATGAATTCTCGGAACCCGGCGCGAAATCCAGCAGGTAACCTCATAAGGAATCGTTTGCAGGGTTTTGGCGATTTCAATGATTTTGATGTGCTCTTTGCCCTGTCTGCCGAAAATCACCACTTCGTCGCCGATTTTTACGTTAGTAGCCGGTCCAAGATCCACCATAAATTGATCCATGCAAACCGTGCCCACTACCGGATACCGTTTACCGCGGATTAAAACCGTGCCCTTGTTTGTAAATCGGCGGTTATAACCGTCCGCATAACCCGCCGGGATCACGGCTATGTGCGTTTGGCGCGGGGTGTGGTAGCGGCGGTTGTAACTTACGGGTCTTCCCGCAGGCATTTTTTTAATCAGCGTTACTTTTGATTTAAACGCCATTACTTCTTTCAACATCCAGTCATGTTTAAAATCGGGAGACGGCGGGTTTCCGTAAAGCATAACGCCCGGACGCACCATATCAAAGTAAGCCTGCGGAAAGCGCATGATGGCTGCTGAATTTGCCAAATGAAAAATCAGATTTGGATATTTGCTTTTAATTTTTTCCTGAAAATTGCGAAAAGCCTCAATTTGATTTTGTGTAAATTCGCGGTCTTCTTCGTCGGCGCTTGAAAGGTGAGAATAGACGCCGACAACCTGCCAACTGGGCTCGTCCAAAATTTTGAGGATTAATTGCAAATCTTTATCCGGGAAAAAACCGATCCGCCCCATTCCGGTATCGATTTTGATTTGAACGCGCGCTTTTTTCTTTTCGGAAATACATAAAGATCGAAGCGGTTCAAGCTGCGAACTATCAGTGAGCGTAATATCCAGATTGTAGTTCAGATATTCGGGAAAAAAGTTACTCAGATGCGCGCCGAACACCAGAATCGGAGCTTCGATTCCCGCTTTTCGCAATTCAATTCCCTCTTCATGAAAAGCGACGCCTAAATAATTTACGCCGTTCTTTATTAACGTTCGGGCAACCTGCGCGCTTCCGTGACCGTAAGCGTCGGCTTTTACAACTCCCATAACCCGCGCGGGAGCCACGGCGCTTTGAATGAGTTTTAAATTATGAATTAAATTTGAATGAGAAATATATGCTCTTGTAGGTCCCATGGGTTCACCAATCGTATTTTTGAGCAAGTTCTTCCGCGGTTTGTCCTTTAAAAATTGTCCGGACTTCTTTCCCGGAAACAAGATATTCGGGAATTGAGGGACGCAGATTGTAGTTGGAAGCCAGAACCTGTCCGTAAGCTCCGGCGCCGCCGACAGCCAAAAGGTCGCCCCTTTCCGTCAACTGTAGTTCTCTGTCGTTCGCCAGAAAATCGCCGCTTTCACAAACCGGTCCCACAACATCAAAACGATCTTTGGCGTTATCGTTTAAGATTAACGGGACAATTGAGTGATAAGCGTGGTACAAACTCGGACGCAGTAAGTTGTTCATGGCTGCGTCAACAATTAAAAACTTTTTAACCGGAGTCTGTTTACGGTACAATACCCGCGTGATTAACAACCCGGCGTCGCCGACGATAGATCTTCCCAATTCGACGACCAATTTTACTCCCAGATCTTTGAAAGCCCGCAAATAGGACGGAAGAATCGTTTTTAACGGATATTCGCTTTGCTGCTTTTTGAAATCATTGTAATAATCAATGCCTATTCCGCCTCCGAGGTCCAAAGCGGAAATCTCGAATTCTTTTTTGCGTAATTGATCGATAATGTCTTTCAAATATTCTGCGGTTTCGAGAAACGGTTTGGGATCGGTAATCTGAGATCCGATGTGCACGTGAATGCCGACGGGTTTTAACCACTTATCCTCAAAAGCCTGTTGATACAAACGCAAGGCTTCGTTCAAAGGAATTCCGAATTTGTTCAGGTGTTTGCCCGTTGCGATGTAATCATGGGTCGGGGCTCCGATATCGGGATTAATTCTAAAAGCTACCGGAGTTTCGATTTTTAATTTTCCGGCGATCTCTCGCGTCAGATAAAATTCTTCCGCCGACTCAATATTCAACGAGTGAATACCGGTTCTTATTGCCAGCTCAATTTCGGATGCGGTTTTTCCCACGCCGGCAAAGACGATTTTTTGAGGAGGAAATCCCGCTCTTAAAGCAAAGAACAGTTCTCCGCCGGAAACCACATCGGCTCCAAAGCCCAGGTTTTGGATTAATTTTAAAACAGCCGGATTATAATTTGCCTTTAAGGCGTAGCACGGCAGAAAATCCAGATCCTTACCAGCCTCAATAACCGTTTGGCAGTTTTGTTCGATCCGTTTTTGTGAATAAAGATAAAAAGGCGTTTTTTTTGAGCGGCTGAATTCCTGAAGATCTATTCCGTCGCAGTGAAGTCGGTTGTTCCGATAATAAAAAATCTCTTCCATCTGTTTTCCCTGATTTAAAACCGGGTTAGTTATCTTTGTTAATTAACTTAAACAATCAGAAAATTTCTGGCAAATAAAGATGAGGGTAAAAATAAGCCCCAAGAACTTGTTAAAGAATAATCATATTAAATGCCCGTTATTCTTGTAAAATTTTTTTCCTATCAATAGCAAAATTTTCAGATTAAAACGCAGTATTTTTATTAAAGCGCATCGGAATTGTTATCTTTTGCGTAATTTGTGTAATCCGGGGTAAAATTTTCGGGTAGGAATTAATTTCCGAGACCATAATTTTTGATTTTTTCGCGGAGGGTTGTTCTTGAAATTTGCAAAATCTCCGCAGCTTTTGATTTATTCCCTTTTGTACGCGCTAAAACACGTTCGATGTGGACGCGTTCGATCTCTTTTAACGAACAATTGCCCAACAATTCCAAGTCTTCGGGGATATTGTCGGAACTGCTGAGATGCGCCGGTAAGTCTTTTATTGTAATTTCTTTATTCTCGCAGATTAAAACGCTTCGTTCCAGTAATTCACGCAGCTCCTTGACATTGCCGGGCCAATAGTAATCTTTTAAAATGTTCAGCGCCATCGGGGAAATTTTGTCTATCTTTTTGGCGTATTGAAAACTGAAATACTGGATAAAATATTTGGTTAAAATTCCGATATCTCTGCGTCGTTCGCGCAAAGGGGGTAAATATTTTTCAAAGCTTTTTAAATGAAAATAAAGCTCGGTATTAAAACTGCCGTTGCGGACAAACTTTTCGAGTTCAAATCGCGTTTGAGCGATAATCCGCGTATCCACCCTGATGGGTTTTTCCGCGCCCACGGGTTTAAAAATATGGCTGTCAAGATAGATTAATAACTTATGCTGAACTTCGGTGGGCAGCCGTTCAATATTTTTCAGAACCAGAGTGCCGCCGGCTGCCTGCTCAATCAGTCCCTTTCGCGGAGCGCCGTGAACGGAGTTTTCGCCGATTACCCCAAAAAGATCCGCCAGCAGCTCGTTGGTGGTGGCGTATTCACAATTTTTTACTATGAAAGGTCCCTCTGTTCTTTCTCTGCTTGAATGGATAAGATAAGATACCAGGTTTTTCCCGGTACCGGTTTCGCCGCGAATCAGGCAGGGGGTATAATGGGCTTTACTGATAATTTGAATAAATTCGTTGACTCTTTTGATAGCCTCGTCTTTGCCGATCAGCCCGTCCTGATTCCAACGTTCATACGTATAGGTGTGGGGTGATTTGTAGTGGTGTTCGTCGATAATTTTTCTTGCTTGTTGAAAAATTTCCGAAAGATTTTCTTTGGCAACATTCTGATCAATTACCCTAAACAACCGTTTCCCCAATATCCGTCTTAAGCTTTCGGGCAAACCGTGATCGGAAATTATGATAACCTGGTAAAAATACTGATGATTTGCCTGTTCCAAAAGCCAGAAGGGTATGGCAAGCCACTCTTCACTAATATCAATGATAAACATATCGTAATAAATCATTTGGATCGATTTGCTAATTGCCTCCATGTGTTCATACAAATCGAGACGATACTCGCCGTTATGAGCAGCTTTAAGGAAAGAATGGAATTCAACCAGTCTGTCAGAGATAAAAGCAATTTTATGTTGCATAGTTTGCTTTCTTCAAAATGCTAGATAGCTTGAAATACTATCGGCACAAATATCAATTATTTTAGTCAAAATGAATTACATCCGGTTTTGAATATGACGTACCTTAAATAATTTCCGCTCCGTTAATTTCGACATTCGACAAAGATTAAAAGATATCCGAGATGGTCTGAAAATCAGGATGAGTTAAGCGGTAAATTCATTCCGGAAAAAAGAAAACCATTTTAATCCGGCTTATTTTTGTCTTAACCCTTTTGAGCGGAATCGACGGAGCGCTTTAAATCTCCAAAAAATCGATGCGGTGCTGCTGGTTAAATTTTTGGACGGATTCGCCGATATGATCCGTAACGCCTTCGATTACAGAGCGACGGGCGACGATTAAGGCATTGGCAAACGCCTTGGCGTTAGACCGACCGTGAGCCTTGATCACCAGTTTTTTAAACCCTAATACGGGAGCGCCTCCGTATTCGGAATAATCGGTGCGCTTTTTCAATTGTTTAACTCCGGAACTAAGCAAAGCCAGACCGACTTTCCATATTAATCGTTTTTTAAAGGCGTATCTGCCGGCTACTCTTAAAACGTCGCTGGCGCCTTCCAGAGTTTTAAGAACAATATTTCCCACAAAGCCTTCGGTGACAACAACATCAACCATTCCTCTGGGTACGTCGTTTCCTTCGATATTTCCCACAAAATTAATTCCCGGAGCGTCTTTTAAGTAGCGATAGGCTTTTGTTAAAGCCTCCCCGCCTTTGGTTTCTTCCGTACCGATATTTAACAATGCCACGCGAGGATGGGGAATTTCCATAATATGAGAAAGATAATAGCTTCCCATGTAGGCAAAATGCACTAATTGTTTGGGCGTGCAATGCAATGTCGCTCCGACATCGATCATCAAAGAAAAACCGTGGTTGCTGGGATGTATTTTTGCCGTGGGATAAATGGTGGCTAATCCGGACCGCTCTATGCCCGGGATCATGGACAGGTGCTTTGCGGCGGAAAGTACGATTGCTCCGGTATTTCCGGCGCTTACCAGCGCGTCGGCTTCGTTCTCGTTTAAAATTTGCATCGCCAAATTAATGCTGGCTTTCTGCTTTGTCTTAACGCCTTCTTTTGGGGATTCGTCCATGGCGATGAATTGGTCGGTATGTACAATTTCAATATTCTGTTCACAATTCTCGGCTTCCAAAAGCGGATTAATTTTAGCCTCATCTCCGACAAAAATAAGAACAGTATCGTCGAATTCTTTTAAGGCTCGGACCGAACCCTTAATAATTTCAGCCGGAGCATAATCCCCGCCCATGGCATCGACAACAATTCTTATTACCATAACAGTTTACCCCCGTTTTCCGTTCGATTAAAATTAACAAGATTTACGAGTATTGGCAAAAAAGCTTCGGAAATTAAAAGTTTTTGTATTTCACTCGCCGTTATCGATTAGTTTAAGGAGAATAATTGCGCTGCGAATCAAAAAACGATTTGAGTTCTTCGATCGTAAATGAATTAAGAACGCTTTTTTTTGAATACCACGATTTGCGGGCAATAGCCAGACCGAATTTAAAATCATTCAAACCTTCAAGAGAATGTGCGTCCGGATTGATGGCTGTTTTAATTCCCAAAGCGTTAGCCCTGATACCCCAGCGCCAATCGAGATCGAGTCGGTAGGGATTGGCGTTTATTTCGATAATTTTATTAAATTGCGCAGCCGTCTCCAAAATCTTTTCCATATTCACGGCGTAAGGCTCGCGACCCAGCAGCAACCGTCCGGTGGGGTGACCAAGCATGGAAACCAGAGGATGGCGGAGCGCCTTGCAAATTCGGTTTGTCATCTCTTCTTCCGAAAGATGAAACGATGAATGAACAGAGACAATGACAAAATCGAACATTGCTAGGGTGGCGTCATCAAAGTCGAGCGAACCGTCCGGAAGAATATCCGCTTCTATTCCCTTTAAAATAACAAACGGCTTTAAAATTTCGTTCAACCGGTCTATCTCTTCATGCTGCAACTTTAACCGCTCTTCAGTGAGTCCGTTGGCATAATAAGCCGCCTTACTGTGATCGCATATCCCAATATAGTGAAATCCCGAATTTTTGCAATAACGCGCCATCTCTTCTATCGAATTACTTCCGTCGCTAAATGAACTGTGAACATGAAAAAGACCGAGCAGATCGTCCTCTTCAATTAACTCCGGCAATTGATTGTTTTCCGCGGCTTCTATTTCTCCGTAATTCTCCCTCAATTCCGGAACGATAAAGGACAATCCGAGCTGACTGTAAATTTCCGACTCTTTATCGCAAGGCAGTGAATTTTCCTGACCATGCGGAAATAATCCGTACTCATTCAGAGTAAAACCCAATTTTTTTGCCCTGTGTCTCAAGGCTGTGTTGTGTTCTTTGCTGCCCGTAAAATATTGAAGCGCAAAGGCGAATTGATTGTCCCGAACAATGCGTAAATCGCAAGCCAACCCGGAGGTAAGCACAACGCTCGATTTTGTTTCGCCTTTGGCGGTAACCGCATCCACTTCGGGATAGTTGATAAAATAATCCGTAACCGTTTTGCGATGTTCGTCCGAACATGAAAGCAAAATATCGATGTCTTTGATGGTTTCGTTTTTACGGCGCAGGCTGCCGGCTACTTCAAGCCGAATGATTTCGGGTCTTTTTTTGAGATAGCGGAGAATCTTTTCCGCTTCTTCAAGGGCAAACGGCAGGTGGAAGCGCGCTTTGTATTTTTTCCGGAGTTCAATGCCTTTCAGTATTTTTTCCTGCGTTTTTAACCCAAATCCGGGAAGGTCGCGCAAACGGTTTTCCAGACAGGCATATTCCAATTCGCCAATGGTAGTGACGCCTAATTTTTCATAAACGGTTTTAATTTTTTTAGGACCCATTCCCGGAATGGTCAGCATTTCCATCAAACCTTCGGGCACCGAAGCCTTTAAATTTTCGTAATAAGGGAGGGTGCCGGAAGTAACCAGAGTTTCGATTTTTTTTGCCAGCGCTTCGCCGATTCCTTTTAATTCCCGAATACGCCCTTCTTTGACCAAAAGGGTTAAATCCTGCTGAAGCATTTCCAATTGCCGGGCTGCGTTGTAGTAAGCACGCGCTTTGAACGGATTTTCACCCTTAATTTCCAAAAGTTTTCCGATCTCTTCTAAAATTTTTATAATCGCTTTTTTATCCATAACGTTCTCTTTTTACTCTTTGCCGACTCCTTAAAATATGAAACCAAAATTTACTTTTCAATTTATTCACAAACTTTTGGGCGCTTTTTAGAATAATTTAAAAAATTAAAAGTTATTGCTTGACTTTTTCGCTAATTGATACCATTTTAACAATATGAAATTAAAATGGGTAATCTTTACCGATTTGGACGGAACGCTGTTGGACGCTTCCACCTACTCTTTTCGGGAAGCTGTTCCGGCGCTAAAATATCTGAAACAGCGGAAAATACCGGTTATTCCGTGCACAAGCAAAACCCATCCCGAAGTGATACGATTAATGAACAGATTGGGACTCGGAGATCCCTTTATTGTCGAAAACGGAAGCGCGGTTTTAATACCCGCCGGCTATTTTCCAAACACGGAAGATTTCTTCGATTTGGACGGCTTTAAGGCATTGATTCTTGGAAAACGCCATGAGGAAGTTTTACGTTTTTTTAACTATTTGCGCCGCGAATTTAAATTAAAGGTTAAAGGTTTTTCCGAGATGACCGTGGGGGAAATTGCGGAATTAACACAGCTTTCCAAAGAAGAGGCGGCATTGGCAAAAAGAAGATTTTTCAGCGAACCGATGGTAAGCGAAGAAGACCGCGATCTCCTGAAAAATGATCAATTGATGGAATGTATCAAGGAATATGGCTTCCGGTTGTTGCGCGGAAATCGCTTCTATCATCTGTTAGGAAACAGCGACAAAGGGAACGCCGTAAATCATCTCACCGAATTATTTCGGAAAAAGTATTCGTCACCGGTAAAAACTGTGGGTCTTGGCGACAGTAAAAATGATTTTGAAATGCTCAGAGCGGTTGATCTGCCCGTTCTTGTGCGGAAAAAAGATTTGAGTTATGCCGAAGGATTGACGCTTTCGAATCTTTATTTAACGCAAAAACCCGGTCCTGCAGGATGGGCGGAAGCGATAGAAATTATGACCGTTCCCGAAAAATCTGCTTTAAGGAAAGTTTAATTGACCCTTCCCAGCTCTTCTGCCGCGTGGCGGAAAAGGAGACCCGAGCGGGTTTCGGTAAATATGCGTTGAAGAAAAAGATTTATGTTTATTGCAAAATCTTAGTATTGTGTGAAATGTGCCGGTTAATAAAAATTGGAGTAAACTATGGCTGATTTTTTTCAAAACGGTGTAATAACCACATTACATAAATTAACCGAACATCCTACCGAGCAATTGGAAGAGGAGATTCTGTACTACTCCAAACGCAGACCCATTGCGCTTATTCTTCCCTCATTGTACAGCGAAATTCAGGGGCAGGCTCTTCCCAGAATAGTTGACGAACTTAAAAAAGTGCCCTATTTATCCGAGATTGTTGTGGGTTTGGATCGGGCTTCAAAAGAGGAATTTGAACACGCCAAAAAGTTTTTTTCACAATTGCCGCAGCCCACTAAAATTATCTGGCAAAGAAGCCCCCGAATTCAGGATTTGTACGATCTTTTGGACAAAAACAATCTGTTTATCGGTACGGAAGGAAAGGGACGTAATGTTTGGCTGTGCATGGGTTATCTTTTGTCGTCTAACGTATCGCGGGTCTTTGCCATTCACGATTGCGACATTTTGACGTATAACCGTTCATTGTTAGCCCGGCTGGTTTATCCGGTTACCAATTCAACGCTTAATTTTCGGTTTTGCAAAGGGTATTACAGCAGGGTGTCCGACCGGATGCACGGCAGGGTGTCGCGTTTGTTCATAACGCCTTTAATCCGCTCTCTGAAAAAGATATTGGGTCCTTATGATTATCTGGATTACATCGATTCGTTCCGCTACCCCCTGTCAGGAGAGATGTCCATGATTCGTGATGTGGCGGTGCGTCTTCGTTTACCGACCGACTGGGGACTGGAAATCGGAACGCTCAACGAGATCTACCGTAATTACGCCAAAAATCAGATTTGTCAGGTCGATATTATCGATCGCTACGATCACAAACATCAGGAACTATCCGAAGACAACCCCAACGCGGGTCTGGCTAAAATGTCCATCGACATCGCCAAATCGTTTTACAGAATGCTCGCCAGTATGGGCGTGGTTTTTTCCGATCAGTTTTTCAGAACGATCAAAGCTACCTTTTTGCGCAACGCTCTGGATTTTTTGGATAAATATTATGTTGACGCCATGATTAACGGATTAAAATACGACCGCCATTCCGAAGAAAAAACCATCGAAGTATTTTTAAAAAGTATTATCATTGCCGGAGACCAGTTTCTGGCAAATCCCATGGAGCTTCCCATGATCCCCGGCTGGTCGCGGATTGAATCGGCTCTGCCCGAATTTATGCCTACCTTAAAACATGTGGTTGACGAAGAAAATGAGTAAAAAAAAGCCCTGATTTAAATTCAGGGCTTTGGCATTTGAAAGCGTTTATTTGAGAAAAACCATTTTCCCGATTTTCGAATATTTGGGACTTACAAAACGATAGATATACGTTCCGCTGGAAACCTGCTGATTATTGTCGTCGGTGGCGTTCCATTTTACCTGATGCTCTCCTGCGCCGAGAGATTCTTTGTCGATTAAATGTTTTATCAGATTGCCTTTTATGTCGAAAATTAGGACGGAAACTGTCTGAGTTTCGGGCAATTGAAATTTAATCGTTGTTTCGGGATTAAACGGATTCGGGAAATTCGGAAAAACGACGAAGTCGGTCGGAACGGGTATTTTAACGGTCTGGAGCAGCTGATTGAACGTCTGGGTCGAACCGTTGTAAGATACGCTTTCCAGACGGTAGGAATAGGCTGCGCCGGAAGTTACGTTTTGATCGACAAATTGGTAGTCGTGTCGGGAGCTGGAATTGCCTGCGCCGGGAATCAAATCGCGATTAATTTTTTGCCAGTTATCGAAACCTTCCGTTTTTCGGTAAATATTAAAACCGAGATTATCGATTTCGGATTCGGTTGTCCATTCCAAAATAACTTTATCAAAAGAAGCTTCGGCTTTGAACGCGGACAAGGTCACGGGCAGTGAGTTGTCCTGACCGCCTGCCGCATCGTCGCCGAAGGTGTAATAGCTTCCGCTGGTGGTAATAACATCGGATTGGATGGTTCCGCTGTTGGAATCGCCCGTGCCGTCTCCGCCAACGCTGATCCATTGGGTTCCGGTAAACTGTGCGACATCAAGAGCGGTAAGCACCGAGACCCCGTCGGCGGAATTCCAGGTCAGGGTAATCTGAAGGTTTGCGGGGGTGCCGCCCGAACCGTCAATAAACCAGTAGCGGACAGACGAAATATTGCTCAATGTTCCGGCGTCAATGGAACTACTGATCGCGCTGTGCGGATCGGAGTTGTATTGTTCCACGGTAACGGTGTAATCGCTTCCCGAGACGTCTGTAAAGGTTACTCCCACGGGCAGATATTGTCCGTCCTTGGCTGTGTGAAAAGTAAAAGTCGCCGAGCTTCCCAGAGCAAAGGTTTTTGCCACCCGTCCTTCAACATAACTGCTTGAGCTTCCCCCGGAAAACGAACCGCCCGTGCTGAGCGAGAGCAGATTGCCGCTGGCGTCAATAACGCCGCTGGAAAGGTATAACGTGCCGTAAACAGTGATGTTATGGTTAAGCGTAACCCCGCTTGCATTGCTAATGGTAAAATTGTAAAAGTTCACCGCCGATGTGCCGTTAATGGTCTGCGCCGAGCTGCCTTGAAAGACAACGGTTCCGGTTGAAGTGCTGAAATTTCCGCCGTTGGTCGTTAAGGTGCCCGAAAGATTTAAGGTCGCGGGTGTTAATGTTCCCAAAGAAAGAGTGAGCGTGCCGGAAACGCTTTTGGTGCTGTTAGACGCATCGACCCCCGCGCCGTTGTTGATAGTAAGATCGTTAAACGAGGTCATTCCCGCCGGGATGGTTTCCGAAGTGGAGCCGTTGAAAATTACCGTGCCGCTCGCGGTGTAGGTGTCAAATCCGTCAATACTCGTTCCGCCGGTTTTTAGGGTTGCGCCGGAAGCGATTGTTAAAGTGTTAGTGTTAGTAAGGGTAATACTTAACGAACCGCCGTTGAGATCGAGAATACCGCCCTGAATGTTTAAATCGCTGTTGTTCCCCAACTGCAGAGCCAGGGCGTTTAAATCGAAAGTACCGGCGTTTACGGTCAAATCGGCATTGTCTTGTAAAATGGTGGTTCCGCTGCCCGAAACGATGGCGCTGGAATTTGTTTTGTTTATCTGAATATTTCCGTAACTGACTCCCGCCGGAATGTCTTCGGAAGAGCTTCCGTTGAATAAAATGGTGCTGGCTGGGTCCAGGCTGTAAGTGGCAAACCCGACGATGGAAGAGCCGCCGGTCGTAAGCTGGGCGCCCGAAGAAAGCGTAAGGGTATTGGAACCCGTTTTGGTAACTAACTGACCGTTTAAATTCAAAATACCGCTGGAAATCGTGAGATTTGCGCCCGTTTCCAATGTAACCGCGCCGGTCAAAGTGGTAGTATTTCCGCTGCCCGGATTGATTGTGAGCGTTCCGGATATTTTGATATCGGACAAAGTACCGCTTGTGGAAGTTATTGTTAAATTATAGAACGAAGCCGTTCCCGACGAAGTAACCGCGCTGCTTGCGCCGTTAACCAATAACGTATTGGAATTCACCATACCGAACGAGCCCGAACCGCCTTCCACATTGCCGCTGACGGTTAGCGATAATCCGGAAACGGAGTAATCGAGACTACCGTAGGTTAAAATTAAGTTTCCGCTTAACGCGGAAAGAGAACCCGATCCCATAACGACGGCAGGATTCGATCCTGAAGAGTTGTTTACCTGAACGTTAGCCGGCGCTTTGGATGAAGTCCATTCCGCTCCCACGGTTTGCTGGGCAGTGCCGTTGTAAAGCAAGGTTGTGGAGCCGGTTCCCCAGGCAAAAGAGCCGCCGTTTTCCACAATGGAACCGCTGGTCATGGTTAATTGTGTGTTCACCTGAATGGAGCCGGATGAAATCGAAAGAGTCGCTCCCGAGGCATTAAGCAAAAGCGTGCCGGTACTCAAAGTATTCCCGAGTCCAGGATCCGCGGTTACGGTGATTCCGGAAGTTATCTGAACTTCGGAGGGCGCCAATGAACTGCTTGTGGGCCATTCCGCGCTAACCGTTTTATCTACGCTTCCGGAATAGATTAACGTGGCGCCGTTTAAATTTAAGGTGGTAGTGCCGTTAAGCAGAACGCTAAGGCTGCTTCCTCCTCTGGTAAACGTATTGGAAACCGAAAATTGAACGTCCCCGGAAAAGGTTAAACTTTTGGCTATACCGGGAGAATGCTCTAAATCGTAAAATACCAAATCCGTATTACTTGAAATTGTCTGACTTCCGATGGTGTTAAATTGGAAACGGCTGGTTCCGGCGTTAAACGTACCGCCGGTTTTATTGAAAACCGTGGCGCTAAATCCAATGATAGAAATAACGTAACTGCCTGCATTTAAAGTTCCGCCGCTTAATGTTAAATAATAAGCGGAAAAGTTGGCGCTAATGGTATAAGTGCCTGTTCCGTTGAAGGTTAAATAGTAAAATTCAACCGTGCCCGTGCCGCCGATTGTTTGAGTCGTACTTCCGGAAAAGGTGAAATTGGCGCTGGGATTAACGCCATCGGTCATTGTTCCGTTTTGGGTAAAATCCCCGTTTAAAACAATTGTATTTCCGTTGCCGTCATAAGTGCCGCCGCTTTCGATGGTCAGGCTGTTAATGGTATAAGAACCGTCGTTGGTAATGGTGTGTCCGTTTTGAATTACGAAATCATCCGTTGAATTAATTGCCGTAGGATTACTGCCGCCGCCGTCCCGTACTGTGTCCCAGTTGGAAAGCGTGCCAAAGTTCGCAGAACCCTGGGAATAATAAGTGGCAGCCAATATAACAGACGGAATAATAAAGATAATTAAGAGAACTACACTCAAGAAGGAGCTAATTCCGCTTAATTTGTTTTTGTGGAGCATTTAAATATACCTCCTAAAGAAATGATACACTTTATCATCGTCTTAAATTTAATAATTTTTAATATAGTGATAAAATTTTGATATTTATTTTTTTTTAAAACAGACGCAATCAGCAACTTAAAAATTCCGCAGGCATCAGAAATTTAATTTTTGTGTTCCGACAGGAATTTAAAAGAACAGAAAGAAAACTAAGCAACAGATTTAGTCAGCAGAAAGACAGAAAAACAGACAGGGAAAAACAACGCTTTCCCCTGTCAAATATAAACAAATTCTATTGAATTTCAAGCAGCTCAACATCAAATACCAGCATTGCCTTGGGCGGAATTACCGGCGGGTAGCCCCGTTCTCCGTAAGCCAACTGATAAGGGATAAAAAGACGGCGTTTGCCGCCCGTGTGCATGGTTTGCAATCCTTCTTCCCAACCGGGAATTACCTGCCCCTGACCGATGATAAAACGAAAAGGTTGATTGCGATCCACCGAACTGTCAAACTTTTTACCGTTCATCAGCCAGCCGGTGTAATGCACGACAACCGTTTGTCCCGCCTGCGGAGCGGGACCGCTGCCTTCGACCAAATCAATGTATTTCAAGCCGGAGGATGTCGTAGTAACTTCGGACGGTATGGTTATATTTTTTCCCTCTTTGATAACATCTTTTTCAAGCACAGAATTCTCCTTGTTTTTTGAGCAAAACGTAACTAATAAGAAAAATGAAAAGAGCAGGAAGATTTTAAATATTCTCATAAAGCCTCCCTCTGTAGGAATAATTAGCGATTAATTTGTAAAATTATTATTTTCAATAAAGAAGATAGGATTGAACAAAACAAAAAACAAATAAATACTAAGCACAAGGG
Source organism: Calditrichota bacterium (assembly GCA_024278715.1). Classification (GTDB taxonomy): domain Bacteria; phylum Calditrichota; class Calditrichia; order Calditrichales; family Calditrichaceae; genus Caldithrix. The sequence continues at coordinate 5,447 of JAJRSN010000090.1, read as the reverse complement.
GAGTGAGTGAGATGATTAGCTTTGAGGGGAAATATGTGCTTGTCACCGGTGGCAGTCGCGGGATAGGAGCCGCCGTGGTGCGGATGTTTAGCAGATTAGGCGCCGGAGTCGCTTTTAATTACAATAAAAATTTGAGGGGCGCGGAGCGGTTGGCGGAAGAATGTAAAAAATTTGGTGCCGAAATTTTTTTTGACGAATGCGATATTCGGGATTTTCAGGAAGTTCGCTCCTTTGTGCGCAAAGCGGTCGAACATTTCGGACGGATCGATATTCTGGTAAACAATGCCGGTGTTTGGGAATACGGTCCGATAGATGAAATGTCGGTGGATAACTGGCGGAAGACTATCCAGACGAATTTAGACGGTACGTTTTATTTTACCCGAACCGTTGTTCGCCACATGCTCGGTAATAAGATTCGGGGGCATATCATTAATATCTCTTCCACGGCAGGTCAAAGAGGCGAAGCCTATTATTCTCATTACGCCGCAACCAAAGGAGCGATTATCAGCTTTACAAAGTCTCTGGCTACAGAGTTGGGACCAAAAGGGATTCGCGTTAACTGCGTTGCTCCCGGCTGGGTAAAAACGGATATGACCGAGCAGGCTCTTAGTAAACAGAAAGAAGATATTGTGAAGGGTATTCCTGTGGGATTTATCGGGGAGCCCGAAGATATTGCGGGTCCCGTGGTTTTTCTGGCTTCGAATTTGGCTCGTTATATAGACGGCGAAATTTTGAATGTTAACGGCGGAAATGTGTTATGCGGATAAGGAGGATTTAAAAAATGACAAGAGACGAAGCGCTTGCGATTCTGAAAGAATATACTAAAACGGAAAGTTTGCTCAAACACGCCTTTGCGGTAGAAGCTGCGATGCGGGCGTATGCCCGTAAATTTAACGAAGATGAAGAACTTTGGGGCGTTGTGGGCTTGCTACACGATTTTGATTATGAAAAATTCCCCGAAGAGCATCCGATGAAAGGCAGCAAGATTTTAGAAGAAAAAGGCGTGCCGGAGGATGTCCGGAAGGCGATTCTGGGACATGCAAATTACTCCGGCGTTCTCAGAGAAACGCTGATGGCAAAGACTTTGTACGCAGTGGATGAGCTTTGCGGATTTTTGATCGCCGTTGCTCTTGTGCGACCGACTAAATCCATTGGCGAAGTCAAAGTAAAATCTGTTAAAAAGAAGATGAAAGACAAAAGCTTTGCCGCCAAAGTAAACCGTGATGAAATTCGGGAAGGCGCCGAGGAATTAGGCGTCCCTTTTGAAGAACATGTGGAATTTGTGGTAAAAGCGCTCAGCGGAGTTGCGGAACAGTTGGGATTAAACCCATAAAAAAACCCCGCATTAAACGGGGTTTTTGCAGGTTTGACGAAACTATTTTAGCGAATATTGTAACGCAGGATTTTCAAATGTCGTGCTTTGCGGTATCTCGCGTCCCTTGGCTATCAAAATGGCGGCAATCTGATGCTTCAGAACCGGGTCTTTTTCGTAAGGATAATGTAACTGAAGATAACCCATATCAAACCAGTTTCCGATTTTGTAAAGCGTAACCAGGGCTAACTGGCGAACTCCGCGATCTTTTGCGGTAAGGAACTTTTCCATCACGACATAACGGGCGCTTGTAACTTTAACACTGTCTGAGAAGCGAATGATTTGTTGCATGGCTGAAATCCGTACGCCCTCGTTTTCGGATTTCACCGACTTAACCAGTTGCTTACTGAAGCTCTTCCAGTCAGGAGTTTTTGCTTCCTGCGCAAAACCAAATGACAGAAGAAACAGTAAAACAAAACCGGCAACGATAAAGTTGCGGTGAGTTGAACGTAACATGATAAACCTCCCAAAAAGATAAAAATAAATAAGTTACTTTTAAATACGGGGAATGCGGCGGAGTGTTTCTAAAAAATTCAGAAAAACGGAAAAAATTGCATTTTCGGAGAGTCGATTAATCTTGAAAAATACAATAATTATCGTTAGCGGATTGCCGCGCAGCGGAACGTCTTTGATGATGCAAATTTTGCATGCCGCGGGAATTCCGGTTTTAACCGATGAGCGCCGCAAACCGGATGAAAATAATCCGCGCGGATATTTTGAGTTCGAACCGGTAAAAAAAATAAAACAAAATACGGAATGGCTAAAACAGGCAAAGGGAAAAGCGGTTAAAATTATTTCGTATCTCTTGCCATATTTACCTTCAGGATTAGAGTACCAAATTATTTTTATGAACCGCGATCTTGATGAAGTTATCGAATCGCAAAACAAAATGCTGCGCTCTTTGGGAAAACCGACCGGTAAGCTGGAAACGCTGCGCCTAACACAGCATTTTGAAACTCATCTTAAAGAAATTCACCGCTGGTTAAACCGGCAGCCCAATATCCGTTACATCGATGTTGATTATCGGGAGCTGCTTCGGTCTCCGATGTTAGTCCTTGAAAAGACGGAAACGTTTTTGGGAATTCCCTTGGCAATTCAATCCGCCGTTGAAGTCATTGACCCCAATCTCTATCGCACCAAAAAATAAGCGGTTTGGATTTACGATTTATGAATTTTCTCTTCAGCTTACCTTGTTAATTTTCGTTAAGTGTTAAGGGTGTAAGCGTGTAAGCGTGCCTCTCCGATTCGCTTATCACGACAGATTTTAATCACGGCTTTCTGCTCTCTGCTTTCATCTTCCTCATTACTTTGTTACTCGTTACTCGTCACTTGTTACTTGTTACTCATCACTCGTTACGCGTCACGACCTTTTTCTCTCATTCAATTCCTCAGTAATTTTTCTAAACAACTAAACTTCTAAACCTTTTCCTTACATCCTCCGACAATCCCAACTTTGTAACTTTGTTACTCGTTACGTCTTTGTCGCATGTAAATTTATGTTTATTCTGAACTAAAGACCCCCCTTTTAATTTCCCCCCTTTACAGGGGGGAACGCCGAAGGCAAGGGGGGTCTTATTTTCAAGCAGCGTAATTTATGAAATTCTGAGAGATTAATAACATTAACAACTAATCTCGGATCACTCATCACGCATTACGCGTCACGTCTTTTTCGTTAATTCGTTAAGCGTTAATGGTGTAAGCGTGTAAGCGTGCCTCTCCGATTCGCTTATCACGACAGATTTTAATCACGGCTTTCTGCTCTCTGCTCTCTGCTTTCATCTTCCTCGTTACTTTGTTACTCGTTACTCGTCACTTGTTACTTGTTACTCATCACGCGTTACGCGTCACGACCTTTTTCTCTCATTCAATTCCTCAGTAATTTTTCTAAACAACTAAACAACTAAACCTCTTAAAATATCCTGTAACGAAAACCCAATTTAAACCAACGTCCCGGCTGAGGAACTGCTGTAAAATCTTCGTAATGCCGATTGAAAAGATTGGCGACATTTGCAAACCAGATCAGGCTTTTGGTTTTCCACTGTAAATCGATATCGGTCAACAGATGGTCGCCGGAGTTTACGCGATCCTCATAGCGAAAATTCCAGGCTGCGGAGATTTCGGGCAGAATTAAATTGTGGCGGATTCTTAATATCAACTGATGACGCAGGTAGTTAAGAACATATTTTGAGATTTGCCCGTGAGCGGATTTACGGGAATTCAGATAGGTGTACCCAAGGCGCAAATCCTTAATCATCGAAAACGGAGCAAGAATCCTGATTTCAAATTCTCCTCCGGATGTCGCAATGTTAGAAAAATTGGTCGCCTGCCAGAATTCACCGTTTGAATCCCAAATCCAGTCTATCAGTTGATTACCCTTCCGTTGAAAAACAGAAAATGTCAAAAAAAGATTACGCGTTTGCAAGCGCGAGCCCAGCTCATAATCAACGGTTTTCTCGGGTTTAAGGCTGGGGTTGCCGTGATTTGCGGCGCTGTAATAGTAAAGCTCGGTAAAACTGGGCGGGCGAAAAGCCCTGCCGGTAGAGGCATAGAAGGTTAACATCGGCGAAAACTGATAACTGACGTCCAATCCCGGACAGAATTGCCAGCCCCAATCGGAGTAGTTGTAAAAGGTGCCGCCAAAAACGAATAAAAACGATTTGACCGTAATCAGGTGTTCAATCGAAAGACCGAATTGTCGGCGTTGGTGATCGCCCAGGCTGTTACTTTGTATTTGATTCAAACTCCATTCGGTTTGAAATGACGTTTTTCCGTATTTGTGGAAAAACTGATTTAAGATTTCCACGCCGAAGATATTTGTTTTGTGCCGATTATGGTACCAATCGGGACGGGTGTAATCCAGAAGAAAATCATCGCTGTGCCGCCGCCAGAAAAGACGCGGATTGACAAAAAAAGAGCGGTTTGAATTCCGGTATTTGGCGGAAGTTTTAAAATAATAAACCCGCGTTTTTTCTTTTTGGTTGGGAAATGACGGGTGGTAAAAACGATTTGCCCCGAAGTCTTTTGAGGTAAAACCGCCGTTCATTTCAAATTTTGTGTCTTTTACGCGGAATCAGTTCTGATAAAAAAGGGAATACTTTTCAAAGTCCGTGTTGGGTCTGTAACCTTCGCTTGCGGAACCGGAAATTGACAAATTGTGATTGAGTTTTCCGGTGGGGAATCCGAAATTCAAATTTCCTTCGCGGTAGCCAAAGTCGCCGCCCGTCGCGGAAAACAGCAGTTTTTTGCCTTTTGCTTTTCTGGTGATAATATTAATAACGCCACCGAAGGCGTTTGGTCCGTAAATACGCGAACCGGCTCCTTTTAAAACTTCGATTCGTTGAACATCCTGCAAAGTTAAAGGCAAGTTCAAATTGTGGTGACCGGTTTGGGGATCGTTTGTTTTTACCCCGTCGATTAAAATTAAAGTCTGTTCGTAAGTGGAGCCGCGCAAACTAATATCGGCTTGAACGCCCTGACCGCCGCGTTGCTGTATGTCCACGCCGCTGACGTATTCGAGGGCGTCCTGAACCGAATTAACGTGCAAATCGACAAGCATCGCGCTGTCAAGCACGCTTACCGTTCTGGCTGAGCGCATTAAAGTAACGGGCGTCCTGGATGCGGTGACAATGATGGGTTCGTTTAACTCGAAAGTTAATAAGGAATCGCCCTGTTGGGCAAAAAGCGCCGTAAACGAAAGATCAAAAAACAGGATTAAAAAGAGTATTTGTTTAATCATCATAATTCCCCTCAGGATTAAACTTAAAAGGCAGGAAGTTATGATTTTTAGCTCTGGGGATCAAATTATTTTGTGGAGATTGTTAATTAATATTATATTTGCGTTTCTTTTAATCAATCAAGGATGAAAATGGTTTATCTGTTGATCGTGTCTTTATTATGGGCATTTTCGTTTGGATTAATCAAAGGGCAGCTAACTTCGTTGAATGCCAATTTTGTGGCGTTTGTGCGGATGCTGTTAGCCTTTCTGGTTTTTTTGCCCTTTCTGCGATTTAAAGAGATCGAGCATAAGAAAGAACTCTTTCTTCTGGGAATAATCCAGTTCGGGTTTATGTACATT
>JAJRSN010000089.1 GCA_024278715.1 Calditrichota bacterium | reverse complement strand
TTTTTAATCTCTGGGATTCAACAGCTTTTTTAAACAGGTCGAAGAGTTTTTTATCGTTCGTCGAATCATCCAGAATGAGGTCAACAAAAGATTTTACTTCTTCGGTTGAAACTATTGTGGTCGTCAAATCCATGTATCTGTATTTTGACAGGGCGATAAACTGTGAGATGTCGGCATGATGTCCCAACAGTTGTTTAACGGTCATTTGCAAAGCGATAATAAACGCGGGAACAGCCTGAATGCCGCAGGATTTAAAAAATTTTCCGTTTACATTCTTAATAAAAAAGGACGCCTGCTGCGGCTTATCTTTGATTTTATCGACATCGCGCTTTGCCCTTTGAACTAATTCATCGGGAACTTTCCATTGCAAGAGATTGTAGTTTAATTCCTGTTTAAAGTCAGCCGGCTGTTCGGGCAAGCGGAATAACGCCGCTCTATTCCGAATTTCGGCAATTCCGCCCATCATTACATTTCCGTCCAGATATGTGCTGAAGTTTCCTATTGCGCAGGCTCGGGCATTGTTAAAAATTACCAATTGCAAGCTTGTGTGCCACCAGCGATTGGCAAAATTTCCGCTGTGGGTTTTTAAAAGAGCTTCCGAATAATTCCGCGGGTTTTCTTCAAGATCGAAGCAAACAGTCAGAAAAACATGTTTCAGCATTTCCAGCGATTTTTGATTAACGGGATTTTTTTGCAGTTTCCGGAAAGCTTTTCGCTGCGTCAAAGCAGAGGCGGCGCTCAACAGCCCGATTTCAGGAATATTTTTGCGGGGTTCACGAAGAATTTTTTCCAATGTAATCTTTATTTTATTCGCAATTTGCGGGTCATCCCAACTATCGATTTCCATGATAAAAATTTCGTTTCGTACAACAACAGCAATTAAATCATTTCTTTTGCTTTTAAAAATGCGGACGCCGTTTTTATTGACAATTACATTTGTGGAAAAAAAATTGGGATATTGCCCCATCTCCAGAATTTGATCTTTGAATTTATCGGGCTTCAAATTTCCGGCGTGAATATCATCGTAAAATTGTTTGGCTGCCATGATAAATGATGCCGCCCTTTCCGAAGGGGATAATTTTTCCGGATCATCTTTCATTGTCAGAGTGGCGGAAACAACGGGAGCATATAAACTGCTGCTGCGCATGTCGGTGGTTCGGAGATAAAATTCCAGATTATCTTTCAGATCAAAATAGAAGCGTTTTAAACCGGAAAATTTAAACAGGGCAGGGATAACAAAGCGGGTAAAAACATTCTTTTTTAAACGCAACTCGGAAAGCTCGTAAAATTCTTCGAGCGAAGGTAACGAAATTAGGGGCGGAGCAGGATAATTCGGATGCCTTTCATATATGTCCCGGGTACGCTGGTCTTTTTCCATAAAAATTCTGCTTTACATTTTGTCAAACAAAATTAAAGCCAGAGATAGTGGTATTCAGACCCGCTTTCCTTTCAGTCAAATATTCCGAACAAGTTTAAAAGAATAATAAAAATAACGATCGGAATAAAATAACGCATCATAAATATCCACACGGCAAAAAACGATTTAAAGAATCTTGAACCTTGCGCAAGTTCATGAGCTGCATTTTTGGCTCCCCAAACCCAGCCGATATAAATTGACAACAGCAATGCCCCAAAAGCCAGCGAAAAGTCGCCGAACACAAAACTCATTTGGCTCAAAAAGTCGGGGTCCGCAAGTCTTTGGGGTAAAAGGGCGAAATTGGTAAAGAACTCGCTGGCTCCCTGCGAAAGGGCGGAAGGAAGACCCAACAAGAATGTTGCAAATGCAATAATCCAAACAATTTTTTTACGCGGAATTTTTCTCTCGTCCACCATAAAGGCAACGGGCACTTCCAGTAGAGAAATAGTTGAAGTGAGCGCAGCCACAGAAAGCAGGAGGAAGAAGATCGCTCCTACGATTGTTCCGGCGGGCATTTTCATAAATAGTTCCGGGAATACAACAAACACCAACTTTGCTCCCTCTTCCGGATTCAGACCGCTTGCAAAAAGAGCCGGAAAAATGATCAATCCCGCCATAATGGCGATCAATGAATCAAAAAACACTATATAACCCGCCGACGAAAACAGATCATCCGATTTTGTAACATAGCTGCCGTAGGTAATCATTAATCCCATGCCCAGACTCAAAGAGAAGAAAGCCTGTCCGAGAGCCGCCAGTATCACCCTTCCGTCGATTTTTGAGAAGTCGGGCATTAAATAAAATTCCAGACCCTTTCCTGATCCTGGCAGCGAATTAGCGTAAATAATCAACCCCACCATTAGAACGAACAGAACGGGCATCAAAATTTTCGACCAGCGTTCGATGCCTCCGGAAACGCCGCCGTGAACAATAGTCGCCGTTATTACAATAAAGAAAGCGTAAAGGATTATCACCTGCAGAGGGTCTGAAATAAAAGTTCCGAAACTGCCCGGATGACCGCTGAGCATTTTAAAGATGTAGCCGACCGTCCATCCGGCGATCACGCTGTAAAACGACAAAATACCGAGTCCGGTAATAACGCCGAGGTATCCGACGCCTTTCCACGACGAACCCGGCGTTATGGCGTCAATCGCACCCACGGGATTTTTTTGAGAAGTGCGTCCCAAAGCCAGTTCACCGAGCATGTAGGGCAGTCCGATAATCACAACGATTAACAGATAAACCACAACAAAAGCCGCACCGCCGTTCTGACCGACAATGTACGGAAAGCGCCAGATGTTACCCAGCCCGATTGCCGAGCCGGAAGCGGCAAGAATAAATCCGATTTTTGAACTCCATTCGCCTCTATTTGCTTGCATGGATGCGATCCTCCTTATTGCCTAAAAGCGTTTCACTAAAAGCAAAAATAACCTGCAATGATCTAAATATAAAGAAATTTAGATTTTTATTAAAATATTATTCTGTAAAAGGAATTATTCGGTTTTTGACCGCAGATTAAACGGATTACACAGATTGCGCAGATTAAGATTATTAAACGTATTGCGCGGAAGAGAATGGTTCTTTCCTTGCAGTAGGAAAATTGTGGGGCAGCATATTCGGTTAAGTCATTTTAATATTATTATCAATTCGATTTTTTTATAATTTTCACATAAACAATGACAATAATTGTGATAAAAATCTTAGTTCGCTTATTTGAAGAGTCTTATTTTATTTGTAATTAGAATAAACTAACTGTTCAAAGCCCTGATATCAAACGGAATTTGAATATGCGGCATTTGTTTTTCTTTTTAATTTCGATCGGCATTTTGCTGATTTTTGGCTGCGGCGTCAAACAACCTGTTGAAAACGATAATGAGCAGAGACAAACGGGACACCTTTTTGTCGAATCGGATCCTTCAGGCGCAGAAATCATTCTGGACGACACCCCGACTTCCCAAATCACTCCCGATACGGTTAAAAACATTCCGTCAGGTAAACATGTTGTTAAAGTTTATTTAAACGGATTCTATTCTGATCGGGATTCCGTTATCGTTCAGATTCAAACCGATTCTGTTGCCCACGTTTTTTTTCAACTGCAAAAAATTTTAAACTATTCAACGCTAAACATTCACAGCGAACCCGAAGGCGCATTAATTTACCTTAACAATCAAAACACCGGGAAATACACACCGGACACGCTTCGCGTTACTCCCGGAAGTTATCAATTGCGGTTGGTTAAAAACGGCTTTGTAAGTTTGGATTCCACGATAGAAACTGCCCAAAACATTACGGTTGATCTGAATTTTAAACTCGACATTCATCAACGTCTTCTGTTTGAATCATTTGCCAATGTTTCGTGTATTCCGTGCGTCAATGCGACCGAGAATCTACACAAATTTGTAGAAGAACACGCCGAAACAGATTTTGTTATTATGGAATATTTTGCCAACTGGCCTAATCCCAATGATCCGTTTTACAAGGCGGCTGCAAAAGACGTTAACGAGCGGGTTAAGTACTACAACATTCAAACGCTTCCCACTTTAAAATTAAACGGCGCCGTCGGAGTTGATCCGGGCTCTTATGATGACATCGTTTCAAAATATTCGCAGACCTTTTCGCAGCAGAACAATCAAATTGCCATTTCTCTCCGTAGTCGGTTCAGCGACAATCATCTAAGCGTTTCGGTAGAGCTTTTTGATTACGGAAATTTCATATCAAATTCCGACTTGCGTTTGTTTGTGGCAATTACCGAAGACAGCATTCATTTTGACAGTCCGCCCGGTTCCAACGGTTTACAGGATTTCGAGTGGGTGTTTCGCGGATTTTTGTCTCCGAAAGAAGGGCTAACTTTAGATTCGTCAAACTATAATTTTGAATTTGACTGGAAAGCAAACTGGAAATACGAACATAGCAAGATCATTGCATTCATTCAAAATATAAACAGCAAACAAATCATTCAAACAACCTTTAACTAAAAAGGAGGAGGTGGATTTATGCGTTTAAAAGTTTTTGTAAAAATTTTGAGTATTGCTTTGTTTTTTGCTTATGGTTTGCAATTATCAGCCCAGACCGACAATTTATTCGGCTTAAAAAAAGCAACGGAAGCAGCCGTTTTGGAAGAATCGTTTGAAGGTAGCAGTTTTCCCCCTACCGGTTGGAAGACAATTTCCAACAGTCCGATTACGGAAGCCTGGCGTCAAAGTTCTAAAGAAGCGCGAACAGGAAGCTATTCCGCAGCCTGCGAGCCTCAATATTTTTCCATGGACGATTGGCTTATCACCAAAGCCGTTGATCTTTCAGGAGTTTCGTCGGCTAAATTGTATTTTTACGAAACCGGGAATGATTGGAACTCGAGCGGTCAGCATCATTACATCAAAGTTTCGACCACTTCTCAAACCAACACCAGTTCTTTTACCACCGTTCTTGACATGACTCCGTCTAATCATGATATTGAGGGATTTTACGGGCAACCGGTAATTGTTGATTTGACCGATTTTGTGGGCAATAGCACCGTTTATATTGCCTTCCATTTTGTGGGCTCTGACGACTGGTATATTGACGATGTAAAGGTTACCACTCCTCAGGATCATGATGTTATGGCTTATTCTTTAAACTTAAATTCCCATTACGAACCGAATACCACGTTTACTCCCACGGGCACAGTACAGAATGTGGGTCTTAATACCGAATCGTTTGATGTTCATTTCGGCTATTACGACTGGGAAGAGAATCCGATTATTGTGGACACCAAATCGGTTTCAAATTTAGCGCCCAACGCTCAGGCAGACGTAACTTTTAGCGATTACACCATCGGTAACATCGAATGCGATTTTTTTATTATGACTGACCTAAGCACCGATATGGATGCTAGCAACAATGTGGCTACAAAACGCGTCAATTCGTTTTTCAATACCAAAGAGATGGTTTTAGCGGAAAAATTCACCGGCACCTGGTGCCAGTATTGTCCCGGTGCAGCCCGCGCGCTCGACAGCCTGTACCACGCTCATCCCGCCTCGCTTGCTCCCATCGACTATCACATTGACGATGATTTTGAAATACCCGACGGTCAGGCTCGCGATGATTATTACGGAATCGGCGGTTATCCGACGGCAATTTTTAACGGAACACACCGCAGGGTGGGCGGAGCGACTTACGATTCCGACTGGATTCCCATCTATAATGATTACGAAGCAATTTATCAGGATTGCAAACAGGAGCTAACGCCTTTTCATCTGGAATTAAGCTTTACGGAAAACGGTTCAACGATTATCGGAGATCTTAACACAACCTATCTCACTCCGTCTTATTA
>JAJRSN010000088.1 GCA_024278715.1 Calditrichota bacterium | reverse complement strand
GCGTCCAAATCGGGTACGAGTACAATTCCGGAATCGGAATCGATATACGTTCTGCCGTCAACCTAATCCGATTCGGCAAACAATTTAGGACCGTTTCCGAAACGTTTAAAACCGATGTAAAAGCTTCCGCTGTCAATGGCTATGCTATCGTCTAAGATGATACGGTTAAATCCGAAGCCGAGACCGCTTTTATTGAAGTACTTTAGCTTTGTTCCGGGCAGGCTGTCCGTACCGTCGTCATCCCAAACCGTAAACTGAGCCGCGCCTACGACATTTGTTCCTGTGGTATCAAGAGCAATTTTAACGCCCTTTAAATCCATCGGATAAGCAATCGGAGTAAATTTTACGTAAACGAGTTTGTTTCTGGGAGCCACGATAACCGTATCGGGGCTCGAAAGGTCATAGGCTAATTCCCAGATAGTTATGGGGACAACTTCCGTACCGACCAGCGGCGTCGAAAAGTCGGAAGTTCCTTCGTATTTTACCACAGCGCGCATGGTGTAATAATAATATTGAAACGGTTCGATGTCCGTATCAACGAAAACATTGGTATCCGCAACTTCACCCTTCAAATGCAGATACTGGTCTCCCGGAGTAGTTCTCCAGATCTGATAAACTTTGCCCTCTTCTCGGTTCCAGGTAATGGTAATTGTGGTATCTCTCTGACCCGCGAAAATCTCAACTCCGGTCGGAGGTTCGATTGTTTTAACGGGACTGTAAACCACCACGTTATCAAACAACAATCCCATGCCAATGGGTTCGTCTTCATCGGACCAGAAATGCCAGCGTAAATACACATCCTGTCCGGCGAAACGCGACAGGTCTAACGGCGACATATTGGTAGGATAACCCCAGAAGAAAGAAAACGCCACCCAGTTATCAAATCCTTCGGCAAAAACCCATTGTTGTCCCTCGGAACCTATCCAAACGGCTTCCCAGTCAGTGCTATCACCCACCGGACGGACGTCAACGCGCCAGAAATCGTTATTAGGGAACAAATCTTCATCGGCAAAAAACGGCAGATGTGTAAAATCCAGATAGATGGGCGTTGTATCCGGTAAAGCGATGGGACCGGTGCGGAACACATTGTCCATCCAGGGGTTGTAAGATGCCAAAGGATCAAAAACATTTCCGCTATTCTGGCAGACGGCAATGTGCGTCGGGGACGGGGCAAAATCCGGTAAATAGGAATCCAGAGTATCCATCATTTCGGCGATATGCCATAAATTGCCCCCTTCAGGCGGGATAAATTCGATATCGCGTCCCACCATACTATCTTTTTCGCCGTTATTAAAAAAGAAGATCGAATCTTCGGAAGCGACCAGAATGCTGTCAATTTGCCATCCGAACAGAGACAGACCGCTATCATCATCGCCGGGATCAGCGGTGGAATAACCCATATCGGCGGCAAAGGCAAAGCGAATCATAATTATTGAATCCGATTTCACAAAATCCGAAAGATCGATCATTTCTTTACGCCATTCCAACTGTGTGCCGGACCAGGCGGGAATTCCCAAACCTTCGTTTTGACCCTGCGCCGGATGCCCGAACGCCCAGGAATTTTGCATATCATAATTATCAAAGGGCAGCACCTGCCAGGTTTTTCCGCTATCGAGCGAAATTCGTACATTTATTCCGTCCCAACCGTCATAAGGAGCCTGGGCGCCCGCGGTTCCCTCAAGTTTAAAACGCTGATAAAACGACAGATAGGCGTTTGTATCCGTTACCATGATTGGAGGCGTATCCAGAACCTGATACCAGTGATTGGCATAACCGCCCACATCGCCCAGAGTCGTATCCGCCAGCCACCAGCATGTGCTGTCCATGGCTTCCCAGGTTGTCACATGCCAGTAAGAAGGTCCGTGCTGGGGACGCGGATGCGTTAAATCGACCGCTTCCCAGCGATGCCATAAACCGCCTGGTTCAAAATCTTCCCAAAAGATAATACCGCCCTCAAACTCGCCCTGAGAGACGCTATTGATCCGAGTTTGATCTGTCGCCAAAGTCTTTGGTAAACGAAAATCCATTTTTTCCACGTTTTTAGCTGGAAAAACCGGTTTTGTTTTTTCAACAGCTAATATACTCCCTACAAATAAGAAGCTGAAAACACATAGTAAAACAAGCTTCTTCATAAATAGCCCTCCTCATATTAATGGATAATTTTCTAAAATTTAAAAGCTGAACTCAAACGAATAATTATGGACATATCCGAGTATGCCGTAATTATTAAAGGCATAATCGAGACGACCGTTAATCCCTATTTTACTGAAATCGATACCCAGACCCGCCGTAAAATCAGCCTCGTCGTAATTTGCTTTGTAACCCACACGCAAGGCGATCACTTTATTCCATTCATATTCCAGACCGTAATTGTAACGCAGATAATGGTCCGTCGGGTCATTGGCTTCAAGGCTAAGCGTCAAACGATGGGTGGGACTTTTTATGATGTATGAATCTTCCCCGATTATATCATTGGAAATTCCTAATCTAAAAATTAGCGGTATGGGCCAATCCACCGTTTTCCAGCGAACTCCGCCGCTGTAAGTGACACCGGTTTTTTCGTTTTTAGTGTTTTTTGAAAGATCGGGTCCGTCCAATTTCATTTTTCCGCCAAAATTTGCCAGACACATTCCCAGTTTCATGCCGTAAATTCCCGTATCGAATTGCGAGCCCACGTCAAAGGCGACCGTTGAGGCTTTTTCGCGAAAGAGTTTTTCCTGAACATATTTAACCGTTACGCCAAGATCAAAACGATCGGTCAGGCTTCGGGATACGGTTATTCCCACTGCCGCGGAAGTAGCCGAAAAAGAAGTTCCGGTGCCTTCGGGTTCATTAATTGTCGTCATCTCGATATCGCCGGAGTTGAGGTAAAGTACGGAAAACCCGACGCTTGTACTCCTGTTAACAGGAATAACCAGACCCAAAAAATCATAAGAGATTCCTGCAAAAAGTTGGGTTCGTGAAAAGGCAACGGCGCGATGTCCTATTTTTTGAATGCCCGCCGGATTCCAGTACATGGCTGTTACATCTTTGGTAACAGAGGTATAGGCATCCCCTAAAGCCGTGCCTCTTGCGCCCGCGCCTAATTTCAAGAACTGCCCCATTGAAGTGCCGACCTTGGATAATTCTGTTTGGGCAAATAATATTAAACAGGGGATTAATACCATCAGAATAATCTTTTTTATTTTCATGAATCTTCACTCCTGTTCTAATGCGCTCACTTAATAATCACAAATTTTCCGGCGTAGGTTTCGCCCTTTTCGGACTCCACGACAAACACGTACAAGCCCGGCGCTACTTCCTGACGATTTTTGGTTAACAGATCCCAATCAAGGCTTCCGTCAAAGCCGCTTTCGTGATACAGGGTTATTACCTCTTCTCCGGATACGGTAAAAATGTGAACCTTGCTTTTTGAAGGAAGATTTGTAAACTGAATTTTACGCACAAAATCGTCATTTTCCCAATCGGCATGCACAAAATAAGGATTCGGCACAACCTTAACTTTTTTCAGATCATCCTTTGTAACCTTGCGTATCTTGAAAACACGATCGGTATATACCAAAAATCCGTCGCCGCGTTCAAACGGTTTTCTGACAGGAATAATAAGAGAATCGCCGGGCGCCCAATCTATATCGGGCGGAATCGGGTTGCCGTCTTCATCAACCTCTCCGGGCAAAACCCAAGAAAGCGTAAACGATAAAGTGTTTATATAATTGTCATTGTCGGGTTCTTCCGGTAAATGGTTTTCAAAGACATAGTATTTTACATCCGGTTTGAACTCACTGGAACCAAAAGCCAAAAGCCGGGCTTTGCGGTTAGTTGTCGTATTCCATAATTGGAAAGGTATCAAAAAGTTTACCGTATTAAACCGCTTATCTCTGAAAACGGTATCCGCACCCTCATTCTTAAAAACGAGCACATAATCCGAGCGCGATTTATAAGAGCTCAGGGTTGCCTGCGATAAGTCATAGGTGCATTGCGAATTTTCCGTCCAGTAGGCGTCCAGTCTTTCCAAAATAATATCCGTGCTCATCTGAATTCCCCAGCGCAGACCGTCAAAAATGGGCGGGGCTTCCGGCTCTTCAATATCTTTGGACCATTCTTTACTGTCTTTTACCAGGGTATCGCCTTTATCCAGATTAACGATGGTATAGCGCTGAGAACCCGAAACAATTTTTGTGTTTTTTGGCGGATCGTAATAATCACAGTCAAAAGATATTTTATAGGTATTTCCGGTTACCTCTTTGGGATCGATAACTTCTACTTTAAAAATGCCGTTGCCTACGGTTCCGGGTATCTTTTCCACTTTCAGCTCGGCAATTTCGGTATTGCTCGGCGGACGATGCGGGATAACTTTAACAATATGACTGAGATTCGTACTGTTGGAAAGAAAATTCTCCAGCGAAGGAAGCTCGAAATTCAAACTGGCTTTGGCTCCCAAACTATCGGGATCAAGAATGGGATCATTTGGTATAAAACCGCGGTCATAGGCGCATACTGCGTAAAGATATTCCCTGCCGTTTTCAACATTCGTATCCACAAACTTGAATTGCAATCCGCTGTTATCGCCGAGAAAACGATGCGGAGGAACCCTGTCGTATCCTTCTATATCGTTGTCAAGATCAAACTGCACGTAAGGCTCCCAGTAGGTGGTTTTGGATTCTTCATCGTACATCTTTTTACCCCAGGTCTTGCCGTTATCTTCGCTGCGGTAAATTCGGAAGCCTTCAAAATCTTCATAACCGGTAATCACATCCACATCATGTACCGGAGAAGCATCCCAGTAAAGCGTAACTTTGCGGTCTTCGGTATTGGCAATAACTTTGGGCGCTTTGGGCGGACGCGCTCCCTGATAATTATTATCATACATAAGCTGGGCTATCAGGGCGTTTGCTTCGAGGTCTTTTTCGTCTTCGCCCATTATGATGGCAAAAGAAAACGGAACCGAATCTCCGGGCGCCATACTAAAAGGTCCTGAACCCATAATGAACACACAATCCAAACCTTCGGGATATTCGTACAACAATCCTTCCACCGAATCGAATCTCGGGTTCAGCCTTCCATAACCTACTTCGGTGCGCAGGGGATGAAAATAATACGTAGAATCGTATTTGGAGAGATTCGAAGTGTCTCCGGCTAAAATTTTGTATTGGATTTCTTCTTTGTTATCGGCGACCGGCGTTTGACCGTCGCCCGACCACGGACCCTGAGTGGGGTGCACATCGCGCGCGCCGGGACGGAAGTACCAGTCGAACCAGTGCCAACTTGTTAAACCTAATTTATCGCCCTTAAAAACATCTGTTTTACCGTCGCCGTCCAAATCAATGTCTTCGGTTGCCGTGGGCGTTTCCAGTAATTTTACAGCCGTGTAAGCTAATTTTTTATCGCCGACATAGGGATTTGTATGATCGCCGTCCAGATCGTAAATGTAACCGAAATTCCAATCCAGATTGTAGCCCATCATGTCGTCGTCGTTCGTACGCCCTACGTAACTTCCGTTGGCTAAGCGGTTATAGGCGTCCACGTCAAAATAAAAGCCGGCGTACATCCCCTCATAATTGTATTGAGATTCGTTAATGAGCGTCATGCGGAAAAAGATGATGTCTTCGGAGATGCTTGCGCCGTATGAATATCCCGAAACTTTGGCTTTGATTCCGATAGGATAGCCCTGATTCGGATCAATGTCCCGCGTTGCCAGACGATCGTCAAACTCAAAATAGATATCCTGATCGGAGACAAAAACGCCGGGTAACTGTTTTTTACCTTCCGGGTCTGCGGGATCGATTGCCCACGGGCCGGGCCAGTGGCGCTCCTCATCGGTGCCGGGCCAGGTTTCGGGAATATCGCTGGTTGCCAGCAAGGGATACTGATCTTCGGGATCGGTGTAAAGCCCTAATTTTCCGTAATATTCGCCTGCGGTCGCCAGGGGGTTATGCAACCGGATACGACTGTCTTCCACCGCTTCCCAATCGGTCCGGTTAAGGTTTGGGGTACGATCGAACCACGATTCGGATACCGTTGGTCCCCAATAGGTTGTATCCGTACCAAACACCTGAAATTGCTGAGTTTTGACGATAAATTGTTCTTTAGGACCTACCGCCCAAGGATACGGGTTTCCGTCTTTATCCTTGCCCGGAACTCCGACTACCAACGAAAGATTGGAGATGTACTGAAAATCTCCCCACAATCCTTGAGGATTATGGGTGCCTGAAAATATGCCATAGTTTTCAACGGCAATTTTTAATTTTCCTTTATCAAGATAGGCGCGAGCCCTGTTTAATAAAGGGTCGTCGATAGCGTTTTTACGCAGGGCTTTATTTTTAGGAATTTCTGCAGCCTGAATGACGAAAATCATCAATAATAAAAAAATACTTACTTTTTTCATAATCTTTCCCACCATTCCTCTAATTTAAAACGCAAATTCTAATGAAAAATCGACTTGCCTTCTCCTACCGTAACGATAGGGCTGATCCCACAAGGTTTTTGAAAACCATCCCATCTGGATTAGTTCATTGATGCGCGGACCCGGATCATCGGCTTTTCCCGTTTCCGCGTAAATATCAATCGGATTTTTCCAGTCAAACACATTTTGTACGCGAATTCCGAAAATAACTCTCACTCCTGATATCCGGAAGTCTTTACGATAATTAAAATTTGCCGTAAAATTCCATGGGCTGCGTTCGGAATTTGTTTCGCCCGCAACATTTCCGATTATCGGTGTGTACGGAAAACCGCTCATCGCCAAGAACATAAGATCGAATCGTGAACGTTCCATGGGATGAATACCAAACAAGCTTGGACCTTGTTTATCATGGAATCGATATGAATAGATCAAACTGATGTCATGCGTGCGGTCGTAAGACATTAAAATTTCGCGTTTAGGCATTGTACGCGGCGTATCCGTTTCACGATATCCTTCCCAGGGGTCTTTTCGATTGGCGGTGGCGCGTGAAAGCGTGTATTGAATAATCATGCTGGAATTTGTGCCCATTCTGCGAA
Organism: Calditrichota bacterium; assembly: GCA_024278715.1. Taxonomy (GTDB): domain Bacteria; phylum Calditrichota; class Calditrichia; order Calditrichales; family Calditrichaceae; genus Caldithrix. Next base: position 2,454 of record JAJRSN010000088.1, on the reverse strand, counting down.
CAACCACATCCAAACCGCGGGCGGTTGCGTAATCGGTGTTCAACAATATAGTATAGGAGTAAGGAAATTGCGGGATACGTTCAGTGGAAGTCAGGTTGGAATATTCCTTTGACCATCCTATTACCTGCGCGATCAGATTATCCGACAAGCCGACGTTCAGACCAAATTCATAGGCGGTCATGTGTTCCATATTCAAGCCGGCGTTGCCCACAAGAGGCGAATAGGTTTTTATGTCTTTTTTGGGATTAATATATTTATTTCGATAAGTCGGCGTTTGAGTAAACTGACCGTATCCGAACGTAAAGGTGGCGTTATCGGTAATTACGTGTGAAAAACTTACGCGCGGACTCCACCTTACTTCCCATCCGCTTTCGACTTCCTGTTTTTCTCCGGGCGCCCATGGATTTTTCCAGTACTTGCCGTGGGCGTTAAGCAAATCAACGCGCATCCCCAAATGAATGGTCATATAATCGTATTCGATTAAATCCTGAACATAAAACGCCGCTTCTTCGGGATATCGCTTATATCTTTCAACATAAGGGCTCAAAAGCCAGGGGAGCTGGATTTCGTCGATAAAAATTGTATGCTGCCGGTAATTTCCGCCGAATTTAAACTGATGATGTTTGGTAACCTGGCTCAGCACATTGACAAGGGCTTCGTAAGTTTCGGCATAGTTTGTGTGATAATAGCGGTCATGACCTTTTACATAGTATTCAAACCAATAGGGATTATTTTCATAGTCCTCGTCAAAACCCGGACTTTGATATTCATCCGGTTTTAAATACCTGCCGTTAATATCGCCGTTATCCGTTACCCCTATAAACATTTTCTGATAAAAGCGCGAAAGCCGGATATCATAAAATGTTTTTTTGGACAACTGATGGTTAAACATCAAAGCCTGTCGATCCGAGCTTTGGGTATCGATATTACGCCCTTTCTCGTAGAATTGATAGGCATAGTTGGATAAATTAGCCGTCCGGAAAGTGGTCTCCAAATTCCAATTAGAGAAGGCTATTTTCATCGAATTGGAAATTTTCCAGGTCAATTTTCCGTACAAATCCCAACTATATCGAAAACCCATCTGATGCCAACCGGCAATGGTATCCAATCGGTTTAAGAACATATTATGCTCAGAATCCTGCGGTTGTGACCGGTCGTAAGTAACATTGTCAAATTCATAGGTACGATACGCAGTTCCCAGGCGGTGTCCGGTTACAATAAAACGCACCCTCTTTTTTGTTCCCGGAACCGGTCCGCCTATCCCGCCTGAAATTTCCCGATAATCTCTTAAATAATCCTGGCGAAAGGGCGTTAAATTTTTACGTGAGAGAGGCTTTACGGTATATTCAAACAGATTGGCTAAATTCGCCGGATTTGAAGTCATTATTCGTAAATTACCCTCAATTTTTTCGCCTCCGTCGCGCGTGATTATATTAATCATACTCGAAAGAGCGCCGCCGTATTCGGCGTCAAAAACGCCCGTTTTAATATCCACCTGCTCAACGGCAAAATCGTTTAATTCCGTCCATGAATATTTGGAACCGTAAAACGGATTCACAATATACGTTCCGTCGATCGTATAACCGATTTCTCCGGAACGACCGCCGCGCACATGAATTTCTTCAATACCGCGGTCTTCAAAACCGGCGATTCCCTGAATACTACTCTCCATTTGTATAACGCCCGCCTGAGCCACGACCATTTCCGAAAAATCCGTTACAGGCATGGATTGAATATCTTCAGCCTGTATTGTGATTTTTTTTGTCGTTTCGTCTTTTTGCACTTTGAACGGGGTTGCCGTCACCACAATGGTTTCGCCTTCGGCAATTTCTTCGGTCATGTCAAAATTGACCTTGGTCGTTTGATCCAGAATAACCTTAACGCCGGAATGTTCGATCGTTCGATAACCGACATAAGAAACAATGATAGTGTAAGTTCCAACAGGAATATTAATTATGTAGTAATCGCCGTCTTCATCGGTAGATGCTCCAAAATTGGTACCTTTTAAATAAACATTTGCTCCCGCAAGAGGCTCTTTTGTCCGGGCGTCAACCACTCGTCCTGCAATTTTACCGGTAGTTCCGGCAAAAAGAGAAATAATGGTAAATAACACCGTTGTAATTCCGAAAACAACGCGTCTCATAAATCCACCATACCTTAAGTTTTTCTAACTCTTAGACATGAAAGAGAGAGGTAAATTAGCTGCCTTTTTAACTGAAAAATGGCAGGAATTTTATTCCTGCCATTTAACGTTAATTTATCTTTACTTAATCAACACCATTTTTTTAATTTCTGTATTTTTTTCCGTTTTTAATTGATAGAAGTAAATTCCGGAAGCCAGATTCTGCCCGCTGAAAATCACTTGATAAGGTCTGTTCTTTTGCACTTCTCCGTTAAAAAGATTTGCAACTTCCTGACCGGCAGCATTGTAAACCGTTAGAGTAACTTTTCCGG
>JAJRSN010000087.1 GCA_024278715.1 Calditrichota bacterium | reverse complement strand
GTGGACAATGTAACTTAAATAATGGGCGAGGGCGTCATCATAAAATTCCGAAGCCTGATATTGAATTTTAACGCCGGTGGTGTCGGTTCGATTATACGAATCAACCAATTCGCGGTATTTATCCTCCAGTTCGCGTAATTTAATATTAACCCGTTTAATCTCCACAAAGGCGTCGTCAAACGAGCCCAATTGAATGTAATTTATCGCTTTGAAAACATTTACATAAATATTTTCATAAACTTCGCCGTAATAATCCAACACGTTGTCGTTCAGCAGAAAAGACATGGCGGCATTGGAAACGCTTTTTGTAAACAGCTCTTCCATTGCCGTTTCGGCGCGATCAAAGTATTCGTTGCTCTTTTGATAATCTCCCTGATAAAAATGAATGATACCCATATCAAGATAATAAAGAACCCGGTCCTTTTTGCGATAAAGAGAGAGCTTTTTTGCCTGCTCAACTTTTTTAATGGCGTTTTGGTAGTTTTCTTGTTGCAGGTCGGCAACTACAGTATCAAAATATTGCGCATGCTTTATCGAAGAAGCGCAGGCAATAATCAGAAGGCCCGCAACAAATACGTATAATAGCTTTTTAAATGATACCATCCGCATTAAAACCTTTAATGATACTTCAATTAATTTTAACGGTTAAAGATCATTTTGTCTGAATGATCAAATCCAAACAAAAATTTAAACCCATTCCTTTCAGACATTAGAAAGCAGTTAAAGAATTTTTGACAGCGGATTTTGTCGAAACGGGTTTTTCAACATTATAATTGCGTTTTACCATTTATACTTACTTTGTTGTATAAATTTTTTGATCTCTTTCTGTCCGATCCACACTTTCGTATTGTTTTCGATGTCGATCAATTCCAGATTCACCTGATATTTTACGACCCGTTTACCTTCAAAAGAATCGGTGACAGATGTAATCACGCCTTGCAGCATAAAATCGGCGCCTAATTCATTAGCCAGTTCCTTCGCGCTTTCGGGAGAGGCAAAACTTTGTTGATCGAGACGTTCTCTGCGCAGGGCTTCTCTTTCGCGATCTGAGGCGACAAACTTTACCTGCCCGGAATTAAGAAGTTCACGTTCGATATGTTTAATAAACATCGCTGTTTCGATATGTTCGCTGGTTCTGTTACGGATTAGTCCCACAATGACCACGGGTTGCCGACCTTTTTCACTGATAAAGTTTTGCAGCCACGGTCTTGAAAGCACATCACGAACCATGGATTCCGCTGTCAAACGGGCGTCTGTATCGTTCCAGTGCCCGCTTAAATCAATCGTTTCGTCCACCTGAACGCGCTTGACGGTTCGGGTTGGTCCGGCACAGGAAAATATTATAAAAAGAAGTGTAAGATAAACGGAAATACTTGTAATACGTCTTGGAAAAGTCTTCATAATTTCCTCCCGTTGCTTCATTCGGGAATGTGGTTACAGTATAAGACAATAATTTCAAAATATCAAAATATTTAACGTTCCCGATTAAAGTTAGTTAATAATACAAATAAACAGTTGTATTTTTCTGTGTCGATCATCAAATTTGCATAAAAACTGTTATTAAATATTACGATAACTCCTTTAAAAGTTTCGGTAATTTTAACGGCAAGTTTAGAACTTTATTCCATGATTCAAAAAAAGCCTCCCGGAATAAACAGGAGGCTTTTGAAAAATAGATTTAACTGAGAAAGATTTTCTACTTGATAACCATCATTTTACGCATGGCTTTAAAACTGCCCGCTTTTATTGAATAGAGATAAACTCCCGAAGCTAAATTTTTTGCATGAAAGCGAATGGTATTTTTCCCCGCAGGTCGATAACCGGAATAAAGAGTACTTATTTTTTGACCTTTTACATCATACAGTTCGATGATTACTTTTTCAGCCTTTTGCAGAACAAAAGGAATGACCGTTTCGGGATTAAACGGATTGGGGTAGTTTTGACCGAGCCGATATGAATTAACAAGGGATGTCTTTTCGTTAACGGCGCTTGGCGGTTCATTTTCCAGAAAACTATAGGTATCGTTCGGAACCAAATCTGTGTAAATGTCAACGTTTCCGGAAACGGGCCATTCAACGATTACGGAATCGATATTGTCTGCCGTGCCTAATCCGAAATGAAGAACCTGACTGTTCTGCGCCAGTCCTCCGGTCATACCTGAAACTTCCAGCATTTGTCTGGTAACGCCTCCCTGCTCGGGGATATTAGCCACAATTTTAACCCGCGCGCCGATAGCTAATTTGTTTGTATAGTTATCTCTTCCGGTCAGTTTGATTCTAACAAAATTATTGTTGTTCCCTTTATTCAGATACAGCAAGGGTTTTCCGATTCGCGTCACCACAAGATCGAGCGCGCCGTCTCCGTTAATATCCGCCGAAGCCACCGCTCTGCCTTCTCCCCTGCCGGAGCCGTCTCCCGGATCCAACTGTTCAACCACGCTCGTTATTGCGCTGAGGGTGTAATCAGGATAACCGGAATTGATGTACAATCGCGACAAATCGGTGGGATCCGCACCGCGGCTGGTTGTATAAAGGTCCAAATCTCCGTCATTATCAAAATCGCCCCACACCGAACCCTGAGAATAGTACCAATCATTAAAAACATCTCCGGCTGAGGCTCCCAAAAACTTGAACGAATCGTGAGAGGCAGTGCTGTAATTGACATAAAGAAAATTATTTCCCGCGGGACTATCGATTTGATTTGTTACAAACAGATCCATCTTCCAGTCGTTGTTAAAATCGCCCCAACTGCAACCGCCGCTGGCAAACCGAATACCTCCGGTAGTATCCTGAAAAACATTGCTTAAAACTTCGATAAAGCCGTTGCCGTTATCATTTTTCCACAAACGGTTCCTCGATCCGTTTCCGGCAAAACCCGAACAATTAAAGATGTCGCTATAACCGTCATTATTATAATCACTCCAGCTAAAAGCCGCGGCAAATGTCTGGTAAGGGGTGCTGTCGCTGACGATCATTCCTACGTCGCTTACCGAATCTCTGTGAAATAATGATCCGTCAAGGTTGGTATAAAAGCTGTTCGGTACCAACTGATTATAGCCGAAATTCACTTTACCGTTATTGATGAACATGTCTAAAAGCCCGTCGTTATTGCGATCTCCCCAACCCACAGCTCTGGAATCCAGAGAATCCGTAACAAGCGGTCCTGCCGAGCTAAGCACCTTTGTAAAAGTACCGTCGCCGTTGTTTAAATAAAGAGAGTTCGGCGGGACCGGCGTAATAGGATAGGAACCCGGTTTTGCGCTAGCCACATATAAATCGATATAACCGTCGTTGTTATAATCGCCCCACGATGCTCCGACCGAAAGATCCAAATCCGTTGTTAAACCGGCGCTTCCGTCGAAAACAAGCGATCCCGAATTATTTTTGAATAATAAATTTGTGGTGGCGGTTCCGTCACTTGAATTACCGCGAGCGATAAAGACATCGTCAAACCCATCGTTGTTGTAATCACCGATGGCTACGCCCAGGCATTCATTGGTTTCATCGTAAAGTATGATTGGGCTCTGGAAAGGATCGGTTTGTGCAAATATTAGCGCGCTATAGGCAAAAAGTATTAAAATACTGAATTTACATTTTTTAAACGCCATAGTCTTCGACCTCCTCAATACGTAACGGCTATTTTATTAAAGAATTAAGATATTACGGTAAAATTATTTTTACAATAACCGTTTCAGTTTAAATCAATATAAAAAACAATGAGTTGTTATAAGTCACAGTTTTATTTTACCGTTCAAAATTCTTTTTTACTTCAAAAGAATCATTTTGCGCATTTTTTCGAACGAACCGGCTTTCATTTTATAAAAATAAATTCCGCTTGCCAGATTTTGACCGCTGAAGGTCAGCTTATAATACCCGGCTGGCTGCACTCCGTCTATCAGGGTCATTATTCTTTGCCCTTGCGTATTGTAAATTTTGATTTGCACATGTTCCGCTCTTGCCAACTGATAGCTGATTGTTGTTCGGGGGTTGAACGGATTCGGAAAATTGGGCTTTAAATCGAATTTTTTTGGAATCGATTGATCATTCTCACCCGCAAGGCTCGGATTTTCAACATGAATGGCAATGGTATCTTGATCGCTTGCGCCGCTGTCATCGGTTAAAGTTGTGTAAAGATAAAACGTTCCCGTTGGACCGAGCGAACAAATTTCGAGCGTATCGGTCGTGTCTGAAAAGGAATAGCTGATGGCTAAGGTATCGTCCACGGAAAAACTCCAGGAAAGCAACGAATCCGGCGTATCAATATCCTGAGCGTACTGCGCCATCCCAAGGCTTGTGCAATCTCCGACATTTAAGAACAGGTCGCTGGGAAGCCCCACGATTTGAGGAGGATCGTTCACAGGATTAACGGTAATTCGTACTGTTGCGGTATCAAGTCCGCCGCGATTATCGTTTAATTGGTAACGGAAGCTGTCGCTTCCAAAGAAATCGGCGTCGGGCGAATAAACAAGCGTATCTCCGTTTTGGGTAACCGTACCGTTTTGAGGATTCACGATCACGGTGAATAAAAGATTATCGCCGTCGGGATCCGAATCGTTTGCCAGAACGGCAATTTTCACGGAGTCGTCTTCGTTAACGGTTGCGGTGTCGGCTACGGCTATCGGCGCATGATTTATGATCAAATCCAAAGAGCCTCTGGCGCTCACCCTTCCGGCTCCCATTTTGCCGATATACTTACTTGTTAATCTTGAATCGATATTGTCCGCTCCCTGATACAGATAATTTTCCACTTGTACGGCGGTAAGCGAAGTATCATAAGACCAGATTAAAGCGGCAACGCTGGCTGTGATAGGCGTGGACATGGAAGTTCCGCTTAACGAGACATATCCGCCGTTTTTATCGGTGCTCAAAATATTATCGCCAGGCGCGGAAATATCCACCCATGTTCCGTAACTGGTAAAGCTGGCGGCATCGTCGCTGGAATTCGTAGCCGCAACCGAAACAATGTCATCGCGACTGTTAAGGTAGTTTTGCGATTCATTTCCGTCGTTACCCGCGGCGACAAAGATTAATCGTATTTTGGGATCATTTTG
>JAJRSN010000086.1 GCA_024278715.1 Calditrichota bacterium | reverse complement strand
GAACCGACGCACGATTCCCCCAAATACACAAAACCTCTTGAGCTTAAGAGTTCGGTAATTTTAAAGATGCGTTCTTTTATGGGAAACAGGGCAAGCGAGGTGCGAAGCGAAAACTTTAAAAAAGGATTTTTCCGTCGTGATCCGAACGCCGAGTATCCGTCTGTTACCTTAAAATACCCGGTACATCCCAACTATTTGCACGGCGGAGCTAACGGGCTGTTGGACGGCATATTGGGAACCATCCAATACACAGACGGCAAGTGGCAGGGTATCGAAGAAAACGATTTGATTGCCACCGTTGATCTTGGCGAAGCCAGATCGGTTAAGCGCCTTGGCATCCGTTTTTTGGAAAACCAGAACGTTTGGATTTTTGCTCCGCTGTGGGTGGAATTCCAGATTTCGGATGACGGGCAGAGCTTTCATTCGATCGCTAAAATCGAAAACAAAGAATTTGAACCGTACCGATCCGTTCGAATTCGTGAATTTATTACGGAACCCTTAAACGTTAAAACCCGTTACATTCGCGTCGTTGCAAAGAATGTGGGACGCAATCCGCAATGGCATCACGCGGCGGGCGGAAAATCGTGGCTGTTTTTCGATGAATTGATCATTGAGAAATATTGAATTTAATCGTTAATTTTATTAAATCATGGGCGGAATATATTCAATTAAGGAGTTTCAACGATGAAGATCAGGTCGCTTGCCCTTACAGCGCTTATTTTGGGAATACTCTTCTCATGCCAACAAAATAGGCTAACCACCGCCTCGCCCGACAATCAGCTTAAAGTGAGTTTTATTCTAAAAAAGGGAAAGCCCGTTTATTCCGTTTCATATCGGAAACATCGGATCATCCTTCCTTCTGCCATGGGATTTAAATTAAAAGAAAATCAGGATTTAACCGGACCGTTTGAGATAATCAGTTCAACCCGCAGAACATTTGATGAAGTCTGGCGTCCGGTCTGGGGAACCGACAGGGAGATTAGCAATCATTTCAACGAATTAAGCGTTCTTCTGCAGGAAAAAAATTCTTTAAAACGACGGATAAAAATCGTGTTCCGGGTTTTCAACGACGGTTTGGGCTTTCGCTACGAATTTCCGGAGCAGCCCAATTTAAAGAACTTTCAGATTACCTCCGAAGAAACCTATTTCCGTTTGACCGGCGGTAAAGCCTGGTGGATTCCCGGAGATTACGACTCGTACGAATTTTTGTATCGCCATACCCCGCTGGCTCAGGTTGATTCGGCTGCCACGCCTTTCACGGTAGAAACCAAAGACGGCTTATTTTTGAGCATTCACGAAGCTGCGCTTTACGATTACGCCGGAATGACTCTGGAGCGTCAGCCCGCGGACAGCTCTTTATTTAAAAGTAAATTGGTTCCCTGGCTTGACGGCGTGAAGGTTAAAGCGAAAACCCCTTTCAAAACTCCCTGGCGGACGATCATGATCGCCGATCAACCGGGCAAACTTATCGAATCTCATTTAATTCAAAATCTTAACGAACCGTCGAAAATTGAGGACACCTCGTGGATTAAGCCGATGAAGTATGTGGGAATCTGGTGGGGAATGCACATAGGTAAGTGGACCTGGTATTACGGACCCAGGCACGGCGCAACCACGGAAAACGCCAAACGGTACATCGATTTTGCAAGCAGGCACGGCATTCCCGGTCTGCTGGTCGAAGGGTGGAACAAAGGATGGGAAACCTGGCTTGGGGGTAAGAATGTGCAGGATTACACAACGCCCTATCCCGACTTTGATTTGCAGGAAGTTGTCCGCTACGGCAAACAAAAGGGCGTGGAATTAATTGGGCATCATGAGAGCGGCGGCAATGTTCCCGAATACGAACGACAAATCGATGACGCCTTTGCGTTGTATCAACGTCTCGGCGTTCCTGCTGTAAAAACCGGTTACGCCGGCAAGATGCTCCCGCAAGGGGTGCACCATCACGGGCAACGGATGGTGCGGCATTATCAGATGGTAATAGAAAAGGCTGCCAAACATCGTTTAATGATCGATGCTCACGAGCCGATTAAAGACACGGGAATTTCCCGCACCTGGCCCAATTTTTTAACCCGCGAAGGCGCCCGCGGAATGGAATACAACGCCTGGAGCGAAGGCAATCCGCCCGAACACACAGTGATTTTGCCCTTTACCCGACTTTTAGCCGGACCGATGGATTACACGCCCGGGATTTTTAACCTGAAATTCGACCCCACCGGTAATCACCGGGTTTACACCACGCTCGCCAAACAGTTAGCCTATTACGTGGTGATTTACAGCCCAATGCAGATGGCTGCGGATCTGGTGGAAAATTACGAAAATCAACCAGCCTTTAAATTTATTGAAGACGTGCCCGTGAACTGGGATGAGTCGAAAGCATTGACGGCAAAAATCGGCGATTATCTTTCCGTTGCCAGAAGAAACGGCGACCAATGGTATTTGGGAACAATTACCGATGAAAAAGCGCGCGAGCTTAAACTCTCTTTGAATTTTCTGAAACCTGGGCTGGTCTATCGGGCGGATGTTTATACCGATGCTTTTGAAACCAACTGGCGGTCGAATCCGGCGGCTATTGAAATCGGAAAATACCGGGCAACCGCCGATGATTCGTTGTACGTTTCGCTTTCGCCTTCCGGAGGGCAGGCGGTTCGGTTTTTGCCGGTGAATGAACAAGAGGCGCAAAAACTGACTCCCGTCAGAATATTTAATCAGAATCAAAAAGCAAAAGCCGAAGTCTTCTCCAAAATCCGTCCCTTCGGTGTTCCGCAAAAGATAAAACACAAAGCCGTGGGCAAGCCGGTTTCTTTAATGAATTTATTTTCCGAAAAATATTCCGCCGGAGGAGCAAAAGCGCTGACGGACGGCGTTATCGGAGATACCCGTGATTTTCAATACTGGCAGGGTTATCGCGGGGTTGAATTCGCTGCCACGATAGATCTTGGTTCGGAACGGATAATCAGAAGGATTGCCGTGGGATTTTTGCAGAAACAACCTTTTTGGGCTTTTCTGCCGGCTTCGGTTACATTTTTGGTATCCACGGACGGCAAATCGTTTAAAAGAGTGGCAGGCTTTAAAGAAAAAGCTCCCGAAAAAAAGGAAGCCTGGCAACGAAAGGAATACTCAAAAATTCTGCCCGAAGTAACCGCAAGATTTATCAGAGTTCAGGCAAAGCCTCTGAGTAGCTGTCCGTCCTGGCATCAGGGGAAAGGACAAAAACCGTGGCTGTTTGTGGATGAAATTGTTGTGGAATAAGCGGAAAAGAGTAAGTAGCCTAAAGACCTATATTAAAAAAATAAAAACTATTTCATTTGACATTATTAATGGATTATTGTTTTAAAGTCAATAAATAATAAAAAATTGGCATTTCAAAAGATTTTTATTGCATTGTTTAAAGTTAAATCATAAATTGTGCTCGCAATCACGTTTAATTTACTCTTTGGAGGAGGGTAAGCAAATGTCAAGACTTTTTATGTTTCTTCTTGTTGCGGTTTTTTCTTTAGGTTTGATGGCATGCGGCGGTGAGAAAAAGGTTGAGCAAAAAGAGGAAGTAAAAACCGAAGCGGCTCAGCCGGATACAACGAAAGCTGATACTGCTATGACGCAGAAAGACACTACGCAAGCGGAAACACCGCAACAGTAGATGTACGAGTCTTAAGACGGTTTTGGTAAAGAGGCTGCCCTGGTAAGGTCAGCCTCTTTTTTTTATAGGAGGTATTAAATGCAGCTTATTGATTTTCTGAAAGCGTTTGAGCTTTTCAAAGACCTTTCCGATCGGGAATTACAATTGATCACCAATTATCTCCACAGGCAGGTGTTTGAAAAAAACGACCATCTGTTCAGAGAAAATCAGCCCCGCTCCGCAGTGTTTTTGATTTTTGAAGGCAGAGTTGAACTTTATAAATCAACACCCTTAGGAGAAGAAAAACGCATCACTATTTTCGGCGGCAAAGATTTTTTAGGCGAAGGAGCTTTGCTGGATGACGATCCTCATTCCACATCGGCGCGCGCTCTTGAAACAACGGTTACGTTTAAGATAGATGTAAGCGATTTTAAGCGGCTGTTACAAGAACTCCCCGAAATCAGCGCCCGCATTCTTGCCCGTACGGCGCGGGTAATTGCAAGAAGAATGCGTCAAACCACTACGCACGTTGCTAATATCGCCGCGCAGTATCTTTCGGGAAAAACCCGCACCGAACACGACCTGCTTGGCGAACGGCAAATTCCCTTTGAAGTTTATTACGGAATCCAAACCTTACGCGCGACGGAGAATTTCAATATTACGGGCATCAGCATTTACCACTATCAAATCTTAATCGAAAGTCTGGCGATGGTCAAAATGGCTGCGGCAAAGGCTAATCATGATCTTGGTTTGCTGGATGACGACGTTTCCGACGCGATTTGTCAGACTTGCCGGGAAATTATCGACGGAAGGTGGCACACGCATTTTGTAGTCGATGTGATTCAGGGCGGAGCCGGCACTTCCACAAATATGAACGCCAACGAAGTCATTGCCAATCGCGCTCTGGAAATTTTGGGACATGAAAAAGGAGAATATCAGTATTGTCATCCCAACAACCATGTCAATCTCTCCCAATCCACCAATGATGTTTACCCGACTGCTTTGAAAATAGCTCTCTATCGGAGTACCCGCAAGTTGATCGGGGTGTTAAAGGATTTAATCGATTCCTTTAAAAACAAGGCGGAAGAATTTAAAGATGTGATCAAATTAGGACGCACTCAGTTGCAGGACGCCGTGCCGATGACGCTTGGGCAGGAGATGGAGGCTTACGCGGCGACCTTAGCCGAAGAAATTGAGCGGCTCCGGCAGAACGCGGATCTTTTTCTTGAAATAAATCTCGGCGGAACGGCAATCGGCACGGGAATTAACGCCCATCCCGACTACGGCAAAAAGGCGGTAGAATTTTTAAGAGAAATAACCGGAATCCCGGTAAAATTAGCGCCTAATTTAGTCGAAGCCACTCAGGACACGGGCTCTTTTGTGATGTTTTCCTCGGCATTAAAGCGCCTTTCCGTTAAATTGTCTAAAATTGCCAATGATTTGCGGCTGCTTTCTTCCGGACCAAGAGCGGGACTGAATGAGATTAATCTTCCTAAAATGCAGCCCGGTTCTTCGATTATGCCCGGTAAGGTGAATCCGGTGATTCCCGAAGTAGTCAATCAGGTCGCTTACAAAGTGATCGGAAACGATTTGACCGTCACCATTGCAGCCGAAGCGGGACAACTTGAACTGAATGTAATGGAACCCGTGATCGCCCAGAGTCTGTTTGAATCGATAGAAATGCTCAGGAACGGGATGATTACCTTCAAGTACCGTTGCGTGGACGGTATTACGGCAAATCGAGAGCATTGCCGGGAAATGGTTGAAAACAGTATCAGTTTGATTACCGCATTGAATCCTGTTCTGGGTTACGAAGCGTGCTCGCAGTTGGCAAAAGAGGCACTGGAGTCGAATAAAGGGGCGTATGAGTTGGTTTTGGAGAAGGGGCTTCTCTCCAAAGAAGAGCTGGACGAATATCTGAAACCGGAGAATATGCTTTCGCCGAGGGCTTTTACGAAAAAGCGGGTTAATTAGTGGTAAAGGAACAGAGTTAAGGGTGACAAAGTAACAAAGTAACAAAGTGACGAGTAACAAGTAACGGTTTAGTTGTTTAATTGTTTAATTTAGAGCAAAGAATGAGTGTCATAAAGCAGTAGTAGGTGGAAGATAGTCAAATGTTTGTTGTAAGGAAGTAAATGCTTTTTTATCCTCTAAAAAATAATTTTGTGAATTATCTAAATTTTTAAGAGATGGCGGAGATAACTCATTACGCATTACGCATTACGCATTACGATGACTGGAAAAGCCGCTTACACCCTTACACGCTTAACGAAAAATAAGAAATAAAACAGAATTATGAACAGAAAATTTAAACTGGTCTCTTCGTACCAGCCGCAGGGAGATCAGCCGCAGGCTATCAAAGAATTGGTTGAAGGTTTAAAACGCGGCGACCGGTTCCAGACTTTGCTTGGAGTCACCGGAAGCGGTAAAACTTACACCATGGCTAATGTTATCGCTCAAATCAATAAGCCCACGCTGGTGATCTCTCACAATAAAACATTGGCGGCTCAACTCTACGGCGAATTCAAAGGATTTTTTCCCGAAAATGCCGTGGAATACTTCATCAGTTATTACGACTATTATCAACCTGAAGCCTACCTGCCGACCACCGATACCTATATTGAAAAGGACTCGTCGATCAATGAAGAAATAGACCGCCTGCGTTTAAAGGCTACCAGTTCTCTTCTGGCGAGAGAAGACGTTATTGTCGTGGCGAGTGTCAGTTGCATTTACGGCATCGGCTCGCCCGCCGATTACATGAGCATGCTGGTAACGATTAAGCGCGGCGAGCTCTACAATCGTCAGGACCTGTTAATGCGCCTGGTGGACATTCAATACACCCGAAACGATTATGATTTTCAGCGCGGGACGTTTCGTATTCGCGGGGACATCATCGACGTTTATCCCGCTTACGAGGAGTTTGCCTACCGGATTGAGTTCTTCGGCAATGAAGTGGATACCATCAAAAGGCTAGATCCTGTCAGCGGTCATTCAGTCGAGCAACTCGATCATGTGATCATCTTTCCCGCAAAACATTTTGTCACTCCCGCGGAACGGTTGAAAGATGCTATCAAAAATATTCGAATTGAGCTTGATGAGCGGTTAAAAGAGTTGCGTTCTCAAAATAAATTATTGGAAGCCCAGCGTCTTGAAATGCGCACAAATTTTGATCTGGAAATGATGCAGGAAATCGGATATTGTTCGGGTATTGAGAACTACTCCCGCCATCTTTCGGGACGCAAACCCGGAGAACCTCCTTACACTCTCATCGATTTCTTTCCCAAAGATTTCTTAATGATCATCGATGAATCGCATCAAACTATTCCGCAGCTCCGCGCCATGTACAACGGCGATCGTTCGCGAAAAGAAACCCTGGTCAATTACGGATTTCGCTTGCCAAGCGCACTGGACAATCGTCCCCTTAAATTCGAAGAATTTGAGCAGCGCATTCGTCAGGTGATTTTTGTTTCGGCGACGCCCAGCGATTATGAATTGGAAAAATGCGGCGGCGTGGTGGTTGAACAGGTCATTCGACCCACCGGATTGATTGATCCGGTGATCGAAGTGCGCCCCGTAGCTACCCAAATCGATGATTTGATTCATGAAATAAAATTGCGTGTCGCCCGTAAAGAACGGACGCTTGTAACCACGCTCACCAAGCGTATGGCGGAAGATTTAACCGATTATCTTCAGGCGGCGGGAATTCGCGTGCGCTATTTACATTCCGAAATCGACGCTCTTGAACGTGTCGGTATTTTGCGGGATCTTCGTCTTGCCGAGTTCGACGTGCTTGTGGGCGTAAACCTGTTGCGCGAAGGGCTTGATTTACCCGAGGTTTCGCTGGTCGCTGTTTTGGATGCGGATAAGGAAGGCTTTTTGAGGTCGTATGTTTCGTTAATGCAAACCTCCGGAAGGGCGGCGCGCAATGTTGGCGGAAAGGTGATTTTTTACGCCGATCGTATTACGGACTCCATGCGCAAAACCATGGACGAGTGCAACCGCCGACGAAAAAAACAGATCGAATACAATAAGAAAATGGGAATTACTCCCCAGACCATTTACAAAACCGCGGAAGAAATTATGCGCACAACGGCGGTGGCGGATGTCCGCAAGCAGTTGCCAAAGGTCGCCGCTCCCGAACTGCACTATGGCGATAATTTAAGCAGGGAAGAGCTAATAGAGCGTTTGACCGGCGAGATGAATGCGGCGGCGGCAAATCTGGAATTTGAACGGGCGGCAATTTTAAGGGATGAAATTAAAAAATTAAAATCAACGCGATCAAAGATGTGACGAGTGACAAGTTGCAGGTAAACGGCAGTCTTTGCCTCTTAACAATCTAATCGCTAAAACTAAAACGTAAATCCGAAATTCGAATATCGAAATCCGAAACAAATTCAAATGATCGAATGACAGAAAAGAAACGCGTGACGAGTGACAAGCAATTAACTTGCAACCATTAAACTACTAAACCCCTAAACTAAGGCAGCATAGCAGCAACCAAAAAAAAT
>JAJRSN010000085.1 GCA_024278715.1 Calditrichota bacterium | reverse complement strand
CTCAAACTTCCGCCAGCCCTCGGCGCTCAAATACATTGTGCTGTCACGCGGATGGTTTTTTTCGATAAAAATTTCATTCACATCAATGCCGCCCACTGTAAACGCCCAGGCTGCTTTGCCGTTGTGTCCCATTGCGACAAACGGCAGACCAGGCGAAGTAATCCCCAAAACACTCAATTGCGGAGTCTTAATATGTATTCCCACCAAGTACCAGAATTGAGGCAGTCTGCGGATTTCCAGATGGGGATCGCTGGCTAACATGGCGTGTCCGCTGAGGCTGTGTTTGGGGTCCACCGCCCAGGCGTTCGAAGAGTTCGCCATTCGAAAGGGAATAAACAAATCGCCGAAATATTCGTCATACAGCCATTTCGTTAAAGGCGGCTGTTTTTCTGTCTCCTGAGGAATTGTAAACGGCGCCCAAACGGGATAGGGCGGCGCTAAAGACTTGGCTTTCTCTTCTCCCAATTTGTCAAAAATTTTCAGAATCCAATCGTCCGAGCTCATCAAAAAATTGGAAAACCAGGTTTGAAAACTCAAGACGCTCAGAATGTCCGAAAGCGAATAGGGTTCAAAATCTTTACCGAGCAAACGATATTCAAAAGGAAGCGTTTTGCAGTCGGAAACGTAGCGGTTGATTCCGTCGGCATAAGCCTGCAGGCGGTTCCGGTCTTCTTCCGTTAATCGATTCAAAAATTTTTGCGCCAGACGTTTGTGACCGATCAGGCGCTGATGGCGATCCCAATTCAGGGTGAGGCTGCCGAACAATTCGCTAAGTTTACCCAGAGCCAATCTTCTGGTTAAATCTATCTGAAAAAGACGATCGCCGGCATGAAGGTAGCCCAAAGCAAAATAGGCGTCGTGTTCATTGTTCGCCATAATCTGCGGAACGCCCATGCTGTCGCGATAGACCGCAACCTTTTGCTTTAATCCCTTTAGCCCGATCTCTCCTTTTAAAGGCGGCAGCGAACGTTTAAGCACGGCATAACCGTAAATCGAAAATCCCGCGATAATCAAAAGAAGAACCAAAACAACGCTTCCGCCGATTTTAACGATTTTTGTTTTCACAAGCAGGCTCCGTTTTTTATTTTCGATTACTAAATTTAGCAAAAATTTGAAATAAGAACGGATATTTTTTCAAAAAAGTGATTACACGAATTTTATTTAAGGAAATAAATGATTAAATTTAAGCGCTAATAAAAAACTTAAAATTCATGCGGAGGTTACTGATGTCACACCACAAAAAATATTCGGACGCCACAAAAAGCGTTCACGCCGGAATGATAGAAAACGAACACCTTGCGGTTGTAACGCCCATTTATCAAACTTCTACCTTTAAATTCAGAAACGCCGATCACGGCGCCGCTCTTTTCGCCGGAAACGAGGAAGGATTTATTTACACGCGGATGGGCAACCCCACCGTTAAAGGACTTGAAAACGCCGTCGCGGAGCTGGAGGGCGGACACAAGGGATTAGCCTGCGCCAGCGGAATGGCTGCCATTCACACGGTTTTCGGGGCTTACCTGAGTCAGGGCGATCATGTGGTTTGCTCGGAAGCGGTTTACGGACCGACCAACACTCTGCTTTCCGAAGTTTTCAGCCGTTTCGGAGTTAAAGCGAGCTTTGTGGATACCACGGACTTAAAAGCCATCGAAAACGCCGTCCGTCCCGAAACAAAAATGATTTACGTGGAAACGCCCGGCAATCCCACCCTTTGCGTTACCGATCTTGCCGGCGCGGCAAAAATCGCCCGCGATAATCACGCCTTATTTGTTGTGGATAACACCTTTGCCAGCCCCATTTTGCAAAAGCCCTTTCTTCTCGGAGCCGACATCATTGTGCACAGCATGACCAAGTTTTTGAACGGTCACGCCGATGTTGTGGGCGGAATGATTGTGGTTAAAAACGAAGAACAGTTTAAACGTCTTCGCAGGACGCTTAATCTTTTCGGCGGCGTGCTGGATCCCATGAACGCCTTTTTAGTTCACCGGGGAATAAAATCGCTTTCCATGCGCATGGAAAAACACTGTCAGAACGCGCAAAAGATCGCCGAGTTTCTGGAAAAACATCCCAAAGTGGAACATGTCGCTTACCCCGGATTGCCGTCGCATCCGCAGCATGAACTGGCAAAAAAACAGATGACCGGATTCGGCGGAATGATCAGTTTTGAAGTAAAAGGCGGATTAAAAGGCGGCAAAGTTTTGATGGATAATGTTCAATTGTGCAATTTAGCCGTGAGTTTGGGCGGCGTCGAAACATTGATTCAGCATCCCGCGTCCATGACCCACGCCATTATGCCTAAAGAGATACGTTTAAAAGCCCATATTACCGACGGTCTGGTACGGCTCTCCGTGGGAGTGGAAAACGCGGACGAACTGATCGAAGATCTGGATCAGGCTTTAAATAAAATTTCCGTTTGATCAATTTCAAAGGCTCTGAAAGATAGATTCTTCAGAGCCTTTTTTAATTAAATGTTCAGGTAAATAAAATATTGATTTCCGATTAAAATTTTTTAAACTTTGTTTGTAAGTGAGTTTGTCTATAGGAGAAAATTAAATTTGACCAGAGAAACCGTTTTAGAATTTTTAAAAAAACAGTATCCTTATCTCAGAAAAAATTTCCATGTCTTACGAATAGGATTAATCGGTTCATTTGCACGAAATGAACAGAACGATGCAAGCGATATCGATCTACTTGTTGAATTTGAGCCGGGCACCGACAACATATACGACATAAAAATAGAACTAAGAACCTACTCAAAGGCGCATTTTCACAGAGAGATAGATATTTGTAGGGAAAAATATTTAAAGCATTATGTAAAAGATTATCTTCTGAGAGAAGTTATTTATGTTTAATAAGAACAGACTTAATCTTCTTGCAATTTTAGAATCGACAGATAAAATCCTTGAATATTCAAAAGGATACAAAAATGCAGATGATTTTTATCGCAATAAAAGAGATTTTGATGCAGTTATGATGAACTTTATTATTATAGGTGAAATGGTTACAAGATTATCCGAGGATTTTCTTGAGAGAAATACAAATATAGATTGGTTTAAAATTCGTGGATTTAGAAACATTGTTGCGCATAATTATTTTGGTATAGATGCGGAAGAAGTATGGCAAATCATTAAAAACCATATTCCGAAATTAAAAAAAGAAATTCAAAAAATATTAAATAAAACAGATTCTTAAAAAGTCTTATGTCATTTGTTTACATGCAAATGTTCGTTTAACGAAGATAAATTCTTACCCGTCCATTACCTCGTGGCAGTGATGGTGTTAGGTTTAGGTTTATAAAAAATTTCAAAAAATACACATAATTTAATTTTTTACTATTCCATCAAATTTAAATTAAAAAAATTTTGCTAAAAACCAGCTCTCCCGCGTTCCGGGCGAGCCGGTTTGTTTTATTATTGACTCTTCGGAAAGGGTTCGTGTTTGGGCCACGGACGCAGGTCTTTTTTAATCTTTTCCATTAAAACTTCCACCGCTTTCATCAGTTGGGCGTCGTAGCCTTTGGACATTTGAACCGGATCGTTGTCAATTTCAATATCCGGAGAAACGCCTTCATTTTCGACCACCCATTTGCCCTGAGGATTGTAAACGCGGTAATCAGGCGTGGACATTCCGCCGCCGTCAATCAACGGAACCCACATGGAAACGCCGACCAGACCGCCCCAGGTACGCGTACCGATCACCTCGCCCATGCCTTTTTCTCTGAACAGGTAAGGCAGTTCGTCGCCACCCGAGCCAGCCTGACGATTGGTGAGGCACACAAGATGGGCATTATTACCCATCCAGGGCGAAAAATAATCGTGCGAGTAACGACGCGTCCAATAGGTCAAAGGCTTTTTATTCAAACGCTGCAAAAAGATGTCCGGATCCAGTCCGCCGCCGTTGTAACGCCCGTCCACAATCAAACCTTTTTTGCGGGTTTGCGAGTAGTAATATTTAGGGAAAATGCGAGCCGAGCCCGTGTAGGTATCCGGCAGATGCAAATAGCCGATAAGACCGTCAGAAGCCTTTTCCACAACAAGGCGGTTGTGTTCCACCCAGTCCAGATAACGCAGCCCGTACTCGTTACCCACCGGTTTCACCACAATGGTTCTAGCGCCTTTAAGAGTCGGTTTGTCATTTACAACCAGGGTTACCTGTTTGTTTGCCAGATCGATAAAATAAGAGTAAATGTTTTTGTCAGCGGTAACCTTTTGGTTATTAACCTTTAAAAGATAATCGCCTTCTTTAACGTCTTTACCCGGTCCGACCAAAGGCGGAACGAAAGCGCGCCCCCAATCCGGCACACGATAAATCTTTTTAAAGCGGTAGAGATTATTTTTGGAATCGATCTCATAATCGGCGCCCAGCAATCCGATATTAACCCTTTCGGCTTTGCGTTGAATATCGCCGCCAAAAACATAGGTATGAGACGTGCTGAGCTCTCCGATCAATTCTCCGATCACAAACCGCACATCCTGGCGACAGACCGAGCGTTTTAACATGGGGTCGTATTTATCGAAAATCGCCCGCCAGTTCAAGCCGTGCATGCCCGGCTCGTAGTAAAAATCGCGTTCCATGCGCCAGGCTTCGCGGAAAATCTGCCGCCATTCATCCATGGGATCGTAGCGCATCTTCAGATCGGCTAAATCGAGCAAATCGCCTTTGGCTTCTTTAGCTGACGATTCAACCAGTCCGACCTTTTTCCCTTTACGAAAAACAATCGTCGAGCCGTCGCCGGAAAGCCGGTACTCATCGACCTCTTTAATCACCAGCCGCTCTTTTCGCGTCTCGAAATCAAAGGCGTACAAATCCATCGCACCGATTTTTCGAAATTCAAAACGGTTAAAGTCGCCCTCGTCTTTATTAAGATAAAAAAGCGCTTTATCGTTTACCGACAAATAACGGTAATTTCCGCGTTTTACGGGCAGGGCTTCGAGGCGCTGCTGCAATCCGTCGAAATCTATTTTTACCTTAACCTTATCTTTGCCGTTCTTTTTCTCTTTGTCGCCGGAAGATTCCTGTTCGTCGCTCTTTAAGGGTAGCAAGGGAGAACCGTCCCTGCGCAAGGTGTAGCAGTAAATCCCCGCCATTTTTTTGTAAACCATTTCCCATTCAAAATCGCCGTAGGTGGGTTCGAACCGCCGGTTGGAAATAAAGAACAGATGTTCGCCGTCGGCAGAAAAAACGGGATGAAAATCGTTAAACAAACCCTCGCTTACACAACGGGTTTTCTTTTCGTTCAGCGAATAAATGTAAATCTTATTCACCAGAGTGGAATCCATTTTGGAATAGGCGATAAACCGGCTGTCAGGCGACCATGAAAAATCATAAATCGGTTTGACATCTATGGAAACGTCAACGTTTTCAAATTTCGCTTTATCGACTTTAAGCAATTTCTGCTTTTCCAGATCGTAGTAATAAAGAGTCAGGGTTTGATCGGTAAAGGCTAATTTTTTGCTGTCCGGAGACCAGCGGATTGTGTGCCGGTAACCGGATGTAAAGTTCGTAAGTTTTTGCGGTTTGGTTTCCGCCAGGGGATCAATCAGGTACAACTGGTACTCGCCGTCGGCGTCGGAGAAATAGGCGATTTTTTTGCCGTCCGGAGACCAGACGGCGTCTTTGTCCCGCGCGCCTGAAGAATTCGTTAAATTACGCGTCGCACCTTCTTTGGCGGGCACGGTAAATATTTCGCCACGAGCCGTGAGAAGGGCGCGTTTTCCGTTGGGAGAAACGGCGATGTCCGTGACAAATTCATCGACCTTTTTAAGATACGGACGCAGCTCTGGGGCATCGCTGTGAATGGTGATTTCAATTTTATGCGGCTTGGGATTTTTGGTGTCCAACAACCAGATATCGCCGCCCAATTCATAAACAATCTTATCTCCGCCCTCGCTCGGAAAACGGACGTCATAGTTTTTGTGATCGGTTATTCGTCGAATCTTTTTTGAAACAGTATCGTAAGCGTAAATATTTAATACCCCGTCGCGGTCCGAACTAAAATAGATTTTTTCTCCGATCCACATGGGCAGACGATCGGTGCCCGGAAAGGTCGTTATTTTTTGATCGCGCATCTTCTCAAAATCAAAAATGTAAATATCCTGCGAAGTGCCCCCTTTGTAACGCTTCCATGTGCGGAATTCACGGGAAAGACGGTTGTAGGCTATTTTTGTGCCTTTGGAATTAAAGCTTCCCTGCGCGGCTTCGTGCATGATCAACGGTTCCAGACCGCTTCCGTCGGGATTGATCATAAAAAGACGGGAGAATCGCTGGTAACTTAATCGGTAAGAACGAAAAATGATCTTATTCTTGGTGGGATGCCATCCGACAACCTGATCGTAATCCGGATGAAAGGTCACCCGGGTAATATTCCCGCCGTACGTGTCCATCACATAAACATCCGCGTTTCCGTCGTATTCTCCCGTGAAGGCTATCCATCGTCCGTCGGGCGAAAATTTGGGAAACACCTCTTCTCCGTCGTTCATAGTCAAACGAACGGCTTCTCCTCCTTTAACCGGAGCTTTCCAGATATCCCCTCCGGCGACAAATACAACCCAGTTTCCGTAAACATCGGGATAGTGCAGAAGCGGAGTGATTTCTTTAGCCTGCAGGGGGATGAAGAAGAACCAGAGTAAAATCACTAAAAACTTAGAAGATGACTTCAACAGAGAATCTTTCATAGTTGCTGCTCCTTTTGATAGATTACACCATAATGAGAATAACTTTAAAAGTACGTAAAATTTCCGATTTGGTTACAAAATAATAATCATATTCAGGCGCTTATTTTTCTTGTAAGATTTTCTTCCTGTCAATTCCGATCAATCCGCCGGATTATTTCAAAAAATGCCAGCAGGTTATCACACAATATTTCAGTTACCGCGCAATTTGCAGGGAATAATAACCACCAAGGACACCAAGTAGTTGCAAAGCGCGCAAAGATTAAATTAAATTTAAAATTGTAATTGAAACAAATTCTCTTATTTAAGCGCTAAAATTCAAAAAAGACCTCAATTCAATCTGCGACGTCAGCGTAATCCGAAGTAAATAATAACCACCAAGCACACAAAGGAGTCGCAAAGATCACAAAGAAAATTGAAATTGAAATTGAAAAAAATTTTCCTGATTTTAAGCGCTAAAAATCAAAAAAGACTCAATTCAATCTGCGCAATCAGCGTAATCAGGTTAATCTGTGGTCCCGAATGTTCCCCGCTTTGATCTTATTCTTAAAATTCTTTAAATTTTATAACATTGGTAAATTTACCGTAAAAACTTGTAACCAAAAAATGTTTGCGTATTCGGTTTTAAAAATTAAGGAAGCACGATGTACAAATTATCCATAGAAACAATGATTTCAGCCTCTCATTTTCTGAGTGATTATCGCGGTCCCTGCCAACGAATTCACGGACACAACTGGAAAGTTCAGGTCGTAGTTACCGGTAATCAATTGAACAAAACTGGGATGGTGATCGATTTTAAGGATTTAAGCGACCTTACCTGGAGCGTGGTCGGCAAGTACGATCATCAATCTCTGAACGAACTTCCGCCGTTCGATCGGATGAATCCCACGGCGGAAAACATGGCGCGTTACTTTTTTAAGGAGATCGATAAAATACTGCCTGCGGGCGTAAAAATGCAGGCGCTTCGTCTCTGGGAAACCGATAAATACATGGTGGAATACACGGAATAGGCGATGGACAAAAAAGCCGAAAACATCCTTAAAGTGAATGAAATTTTTTACAGCATTCAGGGCGAATCGACTTACGCCGGACTTCCCTGTGTGTTTATTCGCTTGACGTACTGCAACTTACGCTGCGCTTACTGCGATACGGAATATGCTTTTTATGAAGGCGCCAATTTAACGTTTGATCAGATTTTGGAGAAGGTTAAACAATTCGGCTGTAACTTAGTGGAGGTAACCGGCGGGGAACCTCTGGTTCAGAAAAACGCCCTTTTTTTAATGACCCTTTTGTGTGACGCCGGTTATGAAGTTTTGCTCGAAACCGGCGGACATATAGATATCAGCGGGGTGGACGCCCGCGTCAAACGGATTATGGACATTAAATGTCCCTCCGGCGGAGAATCTGACAAGATGCTCCTGTCAAATATCGAACACTTGCGTAATAGCGATCAGGTTAAATTTGTGATAGGCGATCGGCGGGATTTTGATTATGCGGCGGAAATCGTTCGGAAATATCGGTTAACCGAAAAATGCCCGGTTTTGTTTTCTCCGGTTTTCGGAAAGTTGGAAAACAAAACGCTTGCCGAATGGATTCTGGATGAGCGTTTACCGGTACGCATGCAAATTCAATTACAGAAATATATCTGGGACGCGCAGCGCAGAGGCGTTTGAATATTCTGAAAATAAAACAGATTTGGGAGACAACGACATGGCTCAATTGGAAGTTTTTGAGAATCAGTATCCGGATCGGGATTATTACATTACGCACGTGAACGAAGAGTTTACCTCGGTTTGTCCCAAAACAGGGCTGCCGGACTTCGGAACAATTACGATCAATTACATTCCGGACAAGCTCTGTTTGGAGTTAAAAGCTCTTAAATATTATTTTTTGGAATTCTGCAATCAGGGAATATTTTACGAAGCGGTAATTAACAAAATTCTTGACGATTTGGTTGAAGTTTGCAAGCCGCGCTACATGGAAGTTCGCGGCGAATTTACCACACGCGGCGGGATGCACTCGACCGTTACGGCAATTTACGATCCCCGGCAGCGCGGAAAATTTAAATAAACAACACACGGAGAAAAATCATGCGCAAAGAAAAGGCGATTGTTCTCGTTTCGGGAGGGCTCGACAGTTGCGTAACCGCCGCCATTGCCGCCCGCGAATTCCAAACAGCCTTTTTGCATTTGAATTACGGGCAGCGGACCGAAAAACGGGAATTAAAAGCCTTTAACGATATCGCCGATTTTTACGGCGTTAAAGAACGGCTTGTCGTCGATGTGGAGCATTTAAAGAAAATCGGCGGATCGAGCCTTACCGACGAACAAATTGAAGTCAGCCGCGCCGATTTAACCGCAACGGAAATTCCCAGCAGTTACGTGCCTTTTAGGAACGCCAATATTTTGTCGATCGCCGCGAGCTGGGCTGAAGTCATCGGAGCGACCCGCCTGTTCATCGGCGCGGTTGAAGAAGATTCCTCCGGTTACCCCGACTGCAGAGAAGAGTTTTTTAAGGCTTTCAACAAAGTTATTGAATTGGGAACCAAGCCCGATACGCACATTGAAATCGTCACTCCCATTATCCGTCTTAAAAAATGGCAGATTGTAAAAAGAGGAATTGATCTGGGAGCGCCTCTGGAAAAGACCTGGTCGTGCTATCAGGCGGAAGATGAGGCATGCGGAATTTGCGATAGCTGCGCTTTGCGGTTACGCGGGTTCCAAAAAGCCGGAGTAGAAGACCCGATTCCCTACAAAGTGCGTCCGAATTACTTGTAAAAAACTTTTTTTATTTTTCGGTTCGTTTGTTTTTTCAGCGCTTTAGGAGTAGTGTTGTTAAGAGGTAAGCTATAAAATTAACCCTGTCTTCGAGTTAAGAGAAAAAAATAACTTTAACCGAGGGTAGAAATCGGGCTTTTGAGTTCTTATATTTAAAAGAAATAGTATTCATTACCCAAAAGGAGGAAGAATACATGAAAACAATGAGAAGTATTTTGATGCGAAAAGGGCATCAAGTCTGGACAATCGGTGCGGAAGCGACGGCTCTTGACGCGTTGAAAAAAATGGCTGAAAAAAATGTTGGTGCATTATTGGTAACAAATGACGATCAGGTGTTAGGAATAGTCTCGGAACGCGATTGCGCCCGAAAACTGGATGTTAAGGGACGCAAGGCTGAATCGACCAAAGTAAAAGAAATTATGACAAAAAATGTGTTGTTTCTGGATATCGGGAACACGGCGGAAGAGGCGATGGCGATAATGATTAACAAACGAGTTCGTCACTTGCCGGTTTTTGAGGACAAAAAACTGGTTGGGATTATTTCCGTAGGCGACGTTGTAAAGGCTGTTATTGATCAGCAAAAATTTACCATCGAACAGTTGGAAAACTACATTACCGGTCGCTACTAATAACAATCCGAAGGTCGGGGGAAAATCAAAAGGCGTCGGGCAATTTTTTGCCGGACGCCTTTTTTATCGCCAATTCTTTATCCCGCTTTCACTTCAGCAGAATCATTTTACGTATTTTGACAAAATTACCCGATTTTATCCGGTAAAAATACAATCCGCTTGCCAACCGCGTTCCGTCAAACGTAACCTTGTGATAACCCGCGGGTTGATTCCCGTTCACCAGGGTCATCATCTTTTGCCCTACCGCGTTGTAAAGCTCAAGCACCACTCGACCCGCTTTCGGCAAACCGTATTCGATTGTGGTTGTGGGATTAAAGGGATTGGGATAGTTTTGCGACAGACTGTAAACCCTGGGAGCCAGAGCCGCATCGGCAAGACCGCTCGGATCATCCACATGCACGAGAATGGTATCCTGATCGGTGGCGCCCGAATCGTCGGTTAATGTGACATAAAGATAATACTCGCCCGCCGGACCGTCCGAACAGATTTCCAATGTATCGGTTGTGTCGTTGTAACTGTAAGTTAAAGCGCTATCGCTCGACTCAAACGACCAGGTCAATAAAGAATCCGGCGTATCCACATCGCTCTCATATTGGCTCATCTCAAGATAAGCGCACGAACCGACTTCAATAAACAATTCATCCGGCAAATTGACGATTTCCGGAGGATCGTTGATTTCACGAATGGTAATCTTCACCTGCGCTGTATCGGTCAGACCGCCGGGATCCTGAATCACGTAATTAAAGCTGTCCGCGCCCGAATAGTTTAACTCGGGACTGTAAGTAATAGCGCTGTCCCCTTCTATAGTCACGGTGCCGTGCTTCGGCGAAGTGGCGCTGATAATGGAAAGATTGTCGCCATCGGGATCGGAATCGTTTGCCAGCACATCTATGGTCACGGTGGAATCTTCGTCAATACCGAGAGAGTCGTCCGCGGCAACAGGCGGGTCGTTTACGCTGATTACCGTAATCAGAACCATAGCCGTATCCAGTCCCTGATATTCGTCGGAGGCGACATATTGGAAGGAATCGGCGCCGTGAAAGTTGTTGTTCGGATGATAGGTAAACTTGTTGTTAAGCGAATCAAAATCCAACTGCCCGTAAGAAGGATTGGTGTAATCGCTGATGCTCAAGGGATCATTATTGGGATCTGAATCGTTATCGAGCGGGGAGATGGTAAGCGGAGTATCTTCGTTAGTGCTGGTTGTGTCGTTTACGGCGTTCGGATTGTCGTTTACGGCAATGGTCACTGTAGCCGTGCTGGAATTACCGCTTGCGTCTTCAACCGTATAATCGAAATTATCCCAGCCGTGATAATCCGAATCCGGATTGTACGTTACATCGCTTGCAGTATAGGTAGCCGTTCCGTGCGCGGGATCGGTTACTCCCGTGACGGTCATTGTTTCATTTTCAACTTCGGTATCGTTTGCCAGCACATCAACGGTAACCTGCTGATTAACGGGAGTGCTTGCGCTGTCGTCTCTGGCGACAGGCGCGTCGTTTACCGCGTCAATGGTAATAAAAACGGTCGCCACGCCGAATCCGCCGATACCGTCGCTGGCGGTGTAAACAAGTGTGTCGGTTCCGTTATAGTTGGCTTCCGGCGTGTAGGTCACAGTAAATCCGTCCGTAGTAGCCGTTCCGTGGGCTGGTTGCCGCACGCTTCCCACCGAAAGAGTCTGAAATTCCGGTTCGCTGTCATTGACTAAAACATCGACTGTTACCGGCACGTCCTCGTTGGTGGTCGCGGAATCATCCACGGCAACGGGTTGTTCGTTCGGCGCATTGGGCGAAACTCCGTCGATCAGCAGCCATTGGTAATAGGTGGTAAACTCGCCGTCTTCATCGTGGTCGCCGTCACCGCCGACCAAGGAGTTCGCCGGCCAACTGGCATAAGTGCCCACAACTTTACGCGTGTGCGTAAAATAATCGCCTTCCAAAGGTCCGTCCCATTCGCTGCTCACAATGTATCCGAGAATGTAAATTTCCGTCGGATTTCCGATCAGCTCCAGGGGAATTTTAACTTCAACAAGGTCGATGGTAGTATCGGCTATACACAAGTTATGATCGAGATTATATGTATCCCACCAGTCGTCCTCCTGATTATAATGAGCAATTACCGTGTCGCCGGGGAGATTGATCATAACATAGTGATCGGCGTAAAAAGGCAGAATCCACTTTTGCGTATCGTACCAAACGTAGGGCCACATATCGGGAGGCGTAATTTGCGTGTTCACATCAGCCGCCTTATCCGTGCCGTGCCCTGATTTGGGATCGCGCTGAGGATCGGAATCGATATACCAGAAAATCCATTGATCCGATCTTAAAGTATCATCGGAGGAACCGATTTTGGGACCCGTGTAGGCAAGGTAGAGATAATTTTCGTCCCAGGTAATGTATGCGTTGTAACCATCGGTACTGGTATCAAAAGTCTCATCGCCGGTAAATTCCAAAGAGCCGTCGAAGATGAGCTGATGATAGGTGGTAGCGTAGGTCAGATTAAACATAAATAAAAAGATAAATATTAGTAACAATTTTAATTTCATATCAAACTCTCCATGTTAACTATTTACTTTAATCATTATAGGATATTTTAAGTTTAACGTTGTGATTTAAATTGCAATTGAATAAAAATAAAAAAGATTAAAGTCCTTTCAAGATTAAAGTGACGAGTAACAAGTGACAAGTAAAAAGGACTTGATTCGTAGTTTGGAGAGGCACGCTTACACACAAGGCACAGGGCACAAGGAACAAGGGTCAAGTGACTCGTAACCAGAAACCAGAACCGTTTATATCCTTAACTCTTAACGAAAAAATTCTCCGCCTGAACTGTACCGCATGGTAGGGATGATGTTTTAAGGATAAAAATGGTGGAATGTTTGAATTATTTAACATTCCCCCTCTGAATCGGTAAGGCTTATTGCCTATCGGACCAATATCATCTTCTTTGAAAGAGAAATGCCGTTATTGGTGATTAATCTGTAAAGATACACGCCGCTGGCTAAGT
>JAJRSN010000084.1 GCA_024278715.1 Calditrichota bacterium | reverse complement strand
TTAAACATAGCGGAAGAAAAAAACTACGCTCAGGTTCCCGAAGTAAAGAGGGCGATTCAAAACGCGGAAAACAATCTTTACCTTAAATACAAACGCAAAGAAGTTCTCTCAAAGGCGCAGGTTCCCGATTCGGTGCTTCGGGTCTATTACAGAAAAAAGATCAAAAAATTTAATAAACCGCCTTTGATAGATGTTCGGGAGATTCTGGTAAAGGATTTTCAACGGGCGTTAAAGTTAAAAAAGCGGCTTTTGGAAGGAGAAGATTTTGCGGCGTTGGCTAAAAAATATTCTCTTCGTCAATGGTCTGCGCAAAAAGGCGGCGAAATCGGTTATTCCGAATTGGATCGATTCGGGAATTTAAAAAAGATTTTATGGGATGCGCCGGTCGGTAAAATTATCGGGCCCGTCAAAATCGAAAATTATTACGGGCTGTTTAGAGTGGAAGGAAAGATTGAATCAAAGCCGATGACTTTTGAAGAAGCCAAAGAGGCTGTTCTGGAAGAATATAAAGGTGAGTTTCAGACAGAGTTAATGCGGGACTATTTAAAAAAATTGAGAAGAAAAGTTCCCGTTAAAAGGAATCTGAATTTAGTTAAGAAATTTATTTTATAAATCTTACAGTAATACAGAAGAGGTGATCTATGATAAAAAGATTCTTTACGGTGATCGGGGCGCTTTTACTAACGGCGACCCTGAGTTTTGCTGGAACCACGGGAAAGATTGCCGGAAGAGTTATTGATAAAAGTACCGGTGAGCCTTTACCCGGAGCGAATGTATTTTTAGACGGAACCGTTTTTGGATCCACTACGGATTTGGACGGGAATTATGTGATTTTAAACGTGCCCCCGGGAAATTACACCATAGTGGTTCAATATATCGGTTATCAGGAAATTCGCTATTCAGGTATCAGGGTTTCTATCGATTTGACAACGCGTCAGGATTTTGCGATGGTTGAAGGCACCCTGGAAACTACGGACGTTATTGTTGTGGAAAGCGAACGTAAAATGGTTCAAAAAGATATTACCGCCAGTCAGGCAAGCGTATCGGCGGATGAAATTTCCGTTTTGCCGGTAGTAGAGCTATCGGATATTTTGCAACTGCAGGCGGGAGTTACAAGGGATGCCGGCGGCGGTTTCCATATCCGCGGCGGTCGCTCAAACGAAATTGCCTACTGGGTAAACGGCGTTTCGATTACGGATGTGTTTGACAACAGTATGGGTATTGAAATCGATAATAACAGTGTGCAGGAATTGCAGGTAATCAGCGGCACCTTTAATGCAGAATACGGAAACGCAATGTCCGGAATCATCAATACGGTTACCAAAGAGGGAGGTCAAAAGTACGAAGGAAACGTAAAATTTTATCTTGGCGACAACCTGAGTAATTTTACGGACTATTTTTATTATATCAATAATTTTAATCCCCTTTCCGAGTACAATATTCAAGCCAGCTTGAGCGGTCCCGTGCCGCTGACCAATAAAAAGGTTACCTTTTTTGTGAACGGGCGTTATAATAAAAACGACGGTTATCTTTACGGTCAAAAACGTTATAATCCCGACGGAAGTTGGGCAAGCGCGGATACGCTTTTGCCTGTGACTAAGAAGGACGACCCGGAGGCGCGGTACGTAACAGGATCGGACGGCAAACTTTACAAAGTGGTGCCGCCGATGAGCGGAGATCCGGTACCCATGAACTGGAGTAAAAAATACAATCTGCAAACAAAATTAACATTTTATCCCACCTCAAGCATTAAATTTAACGCTGAATTGCTCTATTCATCCAAAAACTATCAGGATTACGACCATAGCTACAAATGGGAGCCTGGCGGTAACGTCAACAAGTTTTTCGATAGTTACAATACCTGGCTTTCTATGACTCACACTATAAACGCAAAGACTTTTTACACTGTTTACGCCTCGTTTTTTCAAAATGAATTCAATGAATATCTTTACAAAAATCCTTACGATCCGCGCTATGTTTACAGCGATACTCTTCAACCCATTGCTTACGCCTTCAGAACCGCGGGAACAAACAACCACCGCTTTAACCGGATGACCAGAACCTACGGTTTAAAGATGGATTTTACCAGCCAGTTAACAAACAACCATCTGGTCAAATTCGGAATTGAAGGTAAATCGCATATTCTGGATTACGATGATTATTGGCTGCTGGCAAAAAAAGACGAGGGCGGACAAATAATCAAACCGTATCAGCCCGAAGTCCCTGCCGATACCAGCGCCCGGCGGACGAAATACTCGCGTCGCCCGGTGGAGTTCTCGTTTTATATTCAGGATAAGATAGAATACCAGGATATGATTATTAATGTAGGATTACGGTTTGACTATTTTGATTCCCGAGGGAAAGTTCCTAAAGATTTAAAAGATCCGAATATCTATTTTCCCTTGCGGGAGGGATTGCAAAATATTCCCATGAACCAACGTGAGTCTTATTTTTACAAAAATTCCAAAGTAAAAATGCAGCTAAGTCCCCGCCTCGGAATTGCATATCCGATCAGCGCGGACGGCGTTATTCATTTTTCGTACGGTCACTTTTTACAAATTCCGTCTTTTCAATATCTTTACAGCGGAGGATATTACAAAGTCGGAGAATCGGGGCAATTCTACGGTCCTTACGGCAATCCCGATCTGGATGCGCAAAGAACGGTTATGTACGAACTCGGTTTGCAGCAGGGATTGTTCGGGGATTTTAAGATTGATTTGACCGGGTTTTATCGCGACGTACGGAATTGGATTTCCACAAGCCCCCTGTACATCACGTATAACCGCGTGACCTATTCGATGTACATTAATAAAGATTACGCCAATGTTAAAGGTATAACACTGGTCTTGAAAAAACGATACAGTCATAATTATTCTTTTGATATCAGCTATACGTTTCAAATTGCGGAAGGGAGCAATTCGACCCCTGAGGAGGAATTCAACGCTCAAATTTCCAACTTGGAGCCCACGTTATTCTTATTGCCACTGGATTGGGATCAGCGTCATTTAGTGAACGGATCTTTTTACGTCGGAGGAGCCACATGGGGAGGTAGTGTTATTGCGCGATTCGGTTCCGGATTGCCTTACACTCCGCAAATTACTCAATACACCGCCGATCGCGGAATCCGTTGGGGATTGCAGAAAAACAGTCGGCGTCGTCCTAATCAGTTCAGTTTGGATATGCGTTTGAACAAATCGTTCGTTTTTAACGGATACCGTTTTACGGCTTTCTTTAATATTTATAATTTATTGGACAGCCGGATTCCGATAAATGTTTTTGCCGACACGGGAAAGCCGAATTACACGACGGATAAAACGCCCGACGATTTTACCAAACGCCCGAATACGGTGGCGGAATATCGTAGGTATCCGTGGCATTACGCTGAGCCAAGAAGAATTCAATTCGGTATCGACTTTAATTTTTAAGAGAGAGGTGATCCATGAGACAGGTGATAAAAATATGGTCGATTATTTGGTTACTGTTTTTTACAACGCAAAGCCTGTTTGCTCAAAATAATCAAATCAACCATGTTCCAGGTAAGGAACGAGGTGATCCCAAATATCGTCGCAAAGCCCAGTTAGAAGGAAATAATATCCGAACAACCATCTTTAATTTCGGTCATACGGGAAGAACCGGCGCCGTTCCGATTTATGAAGAGACGCCATACGAATGGCCCAAAAACACGGGAAAGGTTTACTTGGCTCAAACCACCATCTGGTGGGGAGCGGAAGTAACCGATGAAAACGGAGACCGGCAGAGAATCGTGATTGTGGATAACGGTCGCACTTCCGACGAAGGCAAAAGCTGGAACATAGAACCGGTGCCCGGTTATTTTAATCCCGAATCCGAGAGTATTGCCAATAGCGTTGATCCGAGCACCTGGCCCGATTTCTGGCCCGATAAGATGAATGTGGATCCGCGCAGCGGCTCAACCCCCGGCTGGCCTGGTAGCTGGAACGGCTATTTCGGAGAAAACAAATTTAACGCCGATCAAGAGCTTTTCTACCGCGCCTCGGACGATCGTTACGACAACTATCTTTACTTTCCGGATTCCACCGATTTAACCAGACACGGTCTCGGCATCCTTATGGATGTGCGCGCCATGGCATGGTCTCAGATTTTGGTAAGCGACGTTGTTTATTTACTGCACTTTCTGAAGAATGACGGGACAAAGGATATTAAAAAATTCGCGGTAACCTTTGGCGTGGCGGATTTTGTCGGCGGAGACGGCGACTCGCAGGATGACATTTCCGAATTTGACTTGTTGGAAGACATCATGTGGAGCCGTGATTTCGACAATAAAGCGCCGACGTTCGGAAAAGACCCCGTGGGTATTGTCGGCGTTGCCTTGCTGGAAACTCCCGGAAACGCTCACGACCGCATCGACAATGACGGCGACGGCGAATCCGGCGGTCCTATTGTCACGGAAGAGATGTTAGAGGGAGAAGGCACGGAAGCCATTCTCGACAATCCAGGCGACCCGCGTAATTCGGACGGCATCGACAACAACCACAATGGTTTGGTTGATGAAACAATTGCACACATCGCTTTTGGCGATCAGGTGGGTGTTAGCTACGCCGACGGAATTGACGCCAACGGCAACGCGGAAGAAAACAGCCCGCTCGTCACGCAGGAAATGTTGGATATCGCCAAAACCGATTTCTATCAGGATTCGATTGAAGGTAAAACTTATTTTTGGAATCGTTGGCCCGCTAAAGTGGAAAGCGATCCTATCCAGAAGGGTAAAATTAACTTGATTATGGTGGACGAATCGGATATCGGAAAGGCTTTCAAAGATTACATCGATAATAATGACAACGGCGAAGACAATAGCCCGGTTGTTACGCAGGAAATGATCGATCAGGCTGCAAACGACGCGCCTTACTACCGTTACGCGGTCCCCGGTTCGGACATTATTTTGTACGATGTAAAGCAGGAAGATTTGGGTAAAAAATATGCGGATGGCATTGATAACGACGGCGACGGCGCGGTTGACGAGATGATCGATGAAGGCATTGACGAGATGATCGATGAACGCCGCGACGATTTTATCGACAATGACGGCGACTGGAACCCCTTGCTTGACGATGTGGGAATTGACGGAATTGCCGGAACCAATGATCTTGGAGAGGGCGACGGAAAACCCACTTCCGGCGCGGCTACCGATGATCCTGGCGAACCCAATATCGACGAAACCGACGTTTCGGAGACCGATCAAATCGGTATCTCCGCTTCGGCTCGCACCCCTGCCGGCGGCTTGAATTTGAATAGCGACGCCACTCTGTGGTTCGATTTTATG
>JAJRSN010000083.1 GCA_024278715.1 Calditrichota bacterium | reverse complement strand
GGCTTGTTCGATTAATTTATAGTGTTTTTCCAGATTGGGTTCTATTTCGCCCAGAACACAATCTATCTGAGCGACTGAGATATTTAATTTATGGGACATCTTTCATCCTTTGAAATTCAGTTTCTCAAACCGCGGGAGGGCGCCGGATATTGTCCGCCGCGGTTCACGAAAATGTTATTATTAAGTTCGGAGATTTTCATAATCGGGGCTTTGCCCAATAATCCGCCGTAATCAACCGATTCGCCCGCTTTTCTTCCGGGAACAGGAATGATTCGCACGGCGGTCGTTTTATTATTCATGATTCCGATTGCGCATTCGTCCAAAATAATACCGGAAATAGTGCTTGCCGGGGTGTCGCCTGGAATGGCGATCATGTCCAGTCCCACGCTGCAAACGCTGGTCATGGCTTCCAATTTTTCGATGGAAATGCTGCCGCGTTCAACGGCTGCGATCATTCCGGCGTCTTCGCTGACCGGGATAAAAGCGCCGCTCATGCCCCCCACATGAGACGAAGCCATCATTCCGCCGCGCTTTACCGAATCGGTCAACAGGGCAAGCGCCGCGGTTGTTCCTGGCGCACCGACGTCTTCCAGTCCCATCGCTTTAAGAATATCGGCAACCGAATCGCCGGGCATGGGAGTGGGAGCCAAAGAAATATCAACGATGCCGAACTGAACATTTTGTAACTCTGCTACCCGTTTACCGATAAATTCCCCGGCTCGGGTGATTTTATACGCCATCTTGCGGATGCGTTCGCTCAACGAAGCCATATCCAGTTCATCGGGCGCTTCACGTATTGCTCGTAAAATGACGCCTGGTCCGCTAATACCCACATTCACAACTATTTCGGGCTCGGAAACTCCGTGAAAAGCTCCGGCGATAAAGGGATTATCCTCGGGAACATTGGCAAAAACTACCAGTTTCGCACAACCGATGGCGTCTTTGGAGGCGGTTTTTTCTGCGGTTTGTTTGATGATCTCGCCCATTAAACGGGCGGCTTCCATGTTAATGCCCGCTTTTGTCGTGGCTATATTAACGGAGGAACAAACGTGTTTGGTGCGGGCAAGAGCATCGGGAATGGAATGAACGAGAGACAGGTCTCCTCTGGAAAATCCTTTTTGCACCAGAGCCGAATATCCGCCTAAAAAATCAATGCCCAACTCGTCGGCGGCTCTGTCCAGCGTTTCAGCCACCTCTACCAAATCTTCCGGATAATACCCGTCGGCTACTATGGAAATTGGCGTGACGGAAATTCGTTTATTGGCGATTGAAATGCCGTAGTCGGTTTCCACTTTTTGAGCAGCCTTCACGTGCTCAGAAGCCACTCGCATAATCTTTTCGTAAATATTCTTTTTTAATCGTTGCAAATCGTCGCTGGCACAATCGCGTAAATTGATACCCATGGTTACCGTACGGATGTCGAAATGCTCGACCTCGGTCATGCGTACTGTTTCGAGAATTTCTTCTATTGAAAGTGGCATAGTCAAATCCTGTGCATGGCGTTAAAGATTTCTTCGTGCTGAACAATTACTTTTAAGTCGAGAGCTTCGCCTTTTTGAATCAGATCGTTTTTTATGCTTTCAAAATCGGAAGAACTTTCCGAGATATCAACCAGTAACATGATGGTAAAAAATTCCTGCATCAATTTTTGAGTAAGGTCGATAATATCGCATTGATGTTGCGCCAAAACGGCTGTCAATCCCGCCAGAATGCCCGTGCGATTTTTTCCGAAGGCGGTAATGATGATGCGGTCGTGCTTGGATTTAAGACGTTTTGCCTTAACTTCTTTCCACTCCTCGACCACATCGTTTCCGCCGCTCTCCAATTTGGAAACCGTGGCTTTTACCACCTTTTCCAGACTTTCGGGAGACGCCGAATGTCCCAACTGGCGCAATGCCTCTTCGGCAATTTTACGAATATCTTCTTCTTTTAATTGATTCATAACTTTCTCTTTCCTCTTGCATTAATCTTCAATAAACGAAGGATCTACATCCATTCGATCCACAATACCCACCACGGCTGCTTCAATACTTAAATCGGAAGGATTTTCCGGACAAATTGCTTTTCGTGCGGCGTGTCCGTAAGCGCAAATGACGGTCTCCCCCACTCCCGCTCCCAAGACGTCAGCCACGATTACCACATCGGTGAGTGGAGCTTTTTTCAGATTGATGGGATTGATGATCAAAAAACGCAGATTTTGCAGGTTATCCGTCTTTTTAGTTGACCAAACAGAACCGACAACTTTACCTAAAAACAAGTTGAACCTCTCTTTTAAAAGACATTTTCAATGTTCATCGAAATCAATCTAACACTTTTGTCAAATATTTTCAACCGTGATTACGAATCTGGTAATTTAATCTATCGGAGGGCAACAGGGGCGGGACAGGATAAGATTAAAGACAAAAGATAAAAGACAAAAGACAAAAGGTTGCCAGAGAGCGGAGAGCAGAAAGCCGTGACACGTGACGCGTAATGCGTGACGAGTTGCAGGTTACAAGTGACAGGTTGCAAATAACATTGGAAATTAAAACCAAAATTTCATTTCGATGAGCGAAGCGAAGAGAAATCTTTTGGTTATATTTAAATAAAACGATTTCTCTCCCGCATTGGCATGATCTAAATGACATAAAACGGTTAATTTTTAATTCCGTAGGAATTTAATGAGAGTAGCCCAGTAATTTATTGCTGGGAATAAGTAGCCCCTCCCTTCTTTTCTGCCCTTCAGGGCAAAGATGAAAAGACGTTACGCGTGACGAGGAAGATGAAAGATGAAAG
>JAJRSN010000082.1 GCA_024278715.1 Calditrichota bacterium | reverse complement strand
CCCCCCCTTTTAATTTCCCCCCTTTTGAAGGGGGGAACGCCGAAGGCAAGGGGGGTTTTATTACCATGCAGCACAATTTCCGAAATTCCGAGCAATTAATAACCCATAATATCTAAACTTTGAGTACTCATCACGCGTCACGGCTTTCTGCTCTCCGCTCACCTTTGCCCTAAAGGGCGGAGAAGAAGGGGGAGATGTCTTTGTTCCCAGCAATAAATTGCTGGGCTACTCTCATTCAATTCCTACGGAATTTTTCTAAACAACTAAACAACTAAACAATTAAACATCCAAATCTTTTTCTTCCATCCTCCGACAATCCCAACTTTGTCACTTTGTCACCTTGTCACTTTATTACTCATCACGCATTACGCATTACGGAATTCGTTAATCGTTAAGCGTTAAGCGTGCCTCTCCATTTTCGCTTGGTGTCCAATCTTACTTTGAAACTTGTCACTCGTTACTCGTTACATGTCACCCTGTTACGCATTACGCATCACGACCTTGTCACTCGTCACTCACCACGCATCACGCCTTTGCCGCTTAAACAACTCTTCCAATACTTCCTGCCCGATTTGCAGCGTGCGTTCAAGGTCGTTCTCGGAATGGGCGTCGGAAATGAACATGGCTTCGAACTGCGAGGGAGCCAGGTAAACGCCCTTTTGAAGCATTTGGGCAAAATACTCGGCAAACAGGTTAGTATCGGATCCCACGGCTTCCTTAAAGTTTGCAACGCCGCCCCGTTTAAAAAACAAACAGCCCATGGAGTTCACGTAATTCAGGCTCAAAGGCAAATCGGATTGTTCGATAAATTTCTGCAGTTGTTCAAAAAACCAATTGGCTTTCCGGTTAAGCTCGTCAAAGAATCCGGGTTTGGAAATAATTTCAAGCGTTTTTAATCCCGCCGCCATGGCTAAGGGATTTCCGGAGAGCGTGCCCGCCTGATAAACGGGACCGGAAGGCGCAATTTTTTCCATAATCTCTCTTTTTCCGCCATAAGCCGCGGCTGGCAATCCTCCGCCGATCACCTTGCCCATGGTGGTCAAATCGGGCGTAATCCCGTAAAGCGTTTGCGCTCCGCCGGGGTGCACTCTGAAGCCGGTCATCACTTCGTCAAAAATCAAAAGAGCGCCGTATTTATCGCACAATTGGCGCAGACCCTTTAAAAAGCCCTTTGCCGGGGGCACCACGCCCATGTTTCCGGCAATCGGCTCCACAATAACCGCAGAAACCTGATTTTGGGATTTTTCAAACAATTGCTCGACCGAATTTAGGTTATTGAATTCAGCCGTCAGGGTGTCGGCTGCAATCGACGCGGGAACGCCGGGGCTGTTGGGTTCGCCGAAGGTTAAGGCGCCGGAACCCGCCTTAATTAAAAAGCTGTCGCCGTGTCCGTGATAGCAACCCTCAAATTTGATGATTTTATCGCGTCCGGTAAATCCGCGCGCCAAACGGATGGCGCTCATGGTTGCTTCGGTTCCTGAATTGACCATGCGCACCATTTCCACGGACGGAACCATTTCAATAATTTTTTCGGCAATTCGGACTTCCAATTCCGTGGGAGCGCCGAAACTTGTCCCAAGCTCGGCGGTCTCTTGAAGCGTTTTAACCACTTCCGGATGCGCGTGCCCTAAAATCAACGGACCCCACGATCCCACGTAGTCGATGTACTCATTTCCGTCAACGTCTTTAATTTTACACCCCTTACCCGAAGCAATAAACACGGGATCGAGGTTTACGCTGCGAAAAGCCCGCACCGGAGAATTGACCCCGCCGGGCATCAATTGGCTGGCTTTTTTGAACAATTCCAAACTTTTACTCATGCGATTATTTTATCTCCTTTTATTGTCAAAGAATCCAAACTAACCCAAATTATTTACGCTTTAAAACGGCTGTTTTTGAATTTGCGATCGAAATTCCGTAAGCAAACTATTCCGCCGTCCGATGGCTTGACGGTTATTCCGTCTCTTTCAGCCAGCGCGCCGCGTCTTTGGCAAAATAGGTCAAAATCAGATCGGCGCCCGCCCGTTTTATGGAGGTTAACATTTCCAGGGCGATCTTCTTTTCATCGATCCAGCCCATTTTAGCCGCGGCTTTGACCATGGAAAATTCGCCGCTGACATTGTAAGCCGCCACCGGCAAATCGATGCGTTCTTTTACCCGGCAGATGATGTCCAGATAAGCCAGGGCGGGTTTAACCATGATGATATCGGCGCCTTCTTCCACATCGAGATCAACTTCGTACAGAGCTTCGCGGGCGTTAGCCGGATCCATCT
Organism: Calditrichota bacterium; assembly: GCA_024278715.1. Lineage (GTDB taxonomy): Bacteria > Calditrichota > Calditrichia > Calditrichales > Calditrichaceae > Caldithrix. Next base: position 587 of record JAJRSN010000082.1, on the reverse strand, counting down.
GATAGGCTCGGCGATCGCCAAACTGTGGCGCGGATTCGGCAGCGTCGCGGAAAGGTCCGTAAAAAGCCGAAGAATATTTGGCGGCGTAGCTCATGATCGGTATTTTCTCGAAACCGTTATCATCCAGAGCCTCGCGAATGGCTCCCACCATTCCGTCCATCATTCCCGAAGGAGCGACCATATCGGCTCCGGCGCGCGCGTGCGTGATCGCCTGTTCGCCCAACATTTCCAGCGTGGAATCGTTATCCACATCGCCGTCGATTATGGCGCCGCAATGACCGTGATCGGTGTATTCGCAAAAACAAATATCCGTGATTACGTACATTTCGGGAACACCGTCTTTAATAGCCCGCACCGCCCTTTGAATTATTCCGTCATCGCTTGTGGCGTCGCTTCCGCGATCGTCTTTGTGTTCGGGAATCCCAAACAGAATAATTGCCGGCACGCCGAGCTTTTGCACCTCTTTTACTTCTTCCACCAGCAAATCGATTGAAAACTGATAATTACCGGGCATGGAATTGATGGGATTTTTAATCTGCTTTCCTTCGGTTACAAACATGGGAAAAATCAAATCGTTAACCGAGAGT
>JAJRSN010000081.1 GCA_024278715.1 Calditrichota bacterium | reverse complement strand
TATTATGCCCTGTTCTCAAAATCCGGTTTTACTAAAGCCTTAAAAGATCAAGCCGGGTCACGCGTATTGTTGTTTGATTTAAAAGATATTGAAAAAGCTTCAAAAGACAAATTAAGATAATTTAAAGTAAGATAATCCAAAGTATCACTCGTCGGTAAGTGTTAATTTTTAAGAGTAAGATTTGCTAGTTGTAAAAGAATAACTCCCCTACCCTTACCCCTTAACCAATAACCATTAACAACTTCTCTCCTGTATGGTACTGGCTTGTCAGTGTTATGAAATTCTGTCTTTATAATTTTTTGGATCTCTGTTCATGTTGGCAACTGCAAGTATTAAAATAATATTTTTTTCAAGGACGTATAAAATTTCATAAGGAAATTTTTTCAACAAACATCTTCTGGTATGTTCTCATATCTTTGGCCAGGCGTCGGGAAATTGCTGAATTCTTTTAAGCGCTTTATCAAATTCTTTATAAAATTCATTCCCCAGATCAGGAACCTGACTATTATAATATTCGATGGCTTCTTTTAATTCTATTTCGGCAGGATGTACTAAACGTATCCGCAACTATTTGTACCTTTTTGCGATTTCTTCCCAATCAGTTGTCTTTAACTTCCCGTTTTTATAAGCGTCATATCGCGCTTCGGCTTCCTTGATCCATTTTTTTTCTATATTTTTATCCGCCTTATCAAAACTTTCTAAAATAGCTTCAATTAATTTTATTTTTTCTATTGGGTCTAAATTTTTTACTTCATTTAAACTTTTTTCGACTATTTTCATTTTGATACCTGCCTAAACATTACATTTCATTCGCCTGTATAAAGATAAGCCTTGAATTATCAAAACACAAATTCGATCTATTGGTTTATCTTTTCATTAAAGGACTTAAACAATCTTATCATTAATAAATTCAACAACCTTCTATTTCAGCCACTCGCCGTAAAGCTCGGGACGTCGGTCGCGGAAGAACCACTTGCGCGCAGGAGCGTCTTTGATCAGGCTTAAATCGATATCGCAATACAAAATCTGATCTTTCCCGGAAGCAGCGCGGGCAAGCACCTGCCCGAAAGGATCGCAAACAAACGATTCACCGGCAAAGGTTAAAACCGGCTCCTTCCCTACACGATTGCACAACGCCGTAAAGTAACCGTTCTGAAAAGCCGCCACGCGCATTTCCGCCTCGTACAGTCCCTCGGGCCATTCGCCAACCGCCCCGGCTTGGGGAACAAAAACGATTTCCGCTCCGCCGAGAGCCAGCGCACGCATGTATTCGGGATAATGCCGGTCGTAGCAGATGGCAACGCCTATTTTACCGAATTTGGTCTGGTAAACCGGAGCGCCGCTGTCGCCCGGATAATAGTAATCTTGCTCGTAAAAACCGGGGTAATCCGTAATATGAATCATGCGCGTCTTTCCCAGCAGAACGCCGTCGGCGTCGATAACGGGCGAGGTGTCGTAGGTACGTTCGCCGTCGCGTTCAAAAAGATTCAGCACCATCACCACCCCAAGCTCAGCCGCCAGTTCGGAGAATATCTCAGTAGTGGCGCCCGGAACGGTTTCGGTTAAACTTAAGCGGTCTTTGGGATTCGGAAACTGCGGATGGAAGGGCTCGAACGCCAGCTCGGCAAAGCCAATGATATTTGCTCCCTGACGCGCCGCCTCTTTTACGGCGTTAATTCCTCTTTGAATATTTTCCGTACGGTTATTTGTGCAATGTTGTTGGATAAGCGCTATTCTCATAATTGATTTCCCGAATTAATTTTTAAATTTTGCAAACTTCTTTTATTTTAAATGTTGAGCGTTTTTCCCACAGAACCTCATCGGCGTTATTCATCCGGGTGTTCCTTTTTCCAGAACATTTTATCTAAATACGAAAGAATAGAACCGATTTCAACACCCTTTTTAGTCATCGCCCGCGTAGAAATCAAAGATACGTCCACCGGTCGCGGATAATCGCTCATATCCTTTAACGAGACGGGTTTCAATAGTTCAAAACCCTTTCCTAAATATTGACAGATTGCTTTACCCAGCGAATAGCGGTCGATGGCTTGCGCTCCGCAAACATGAAATATTCCTCTGTCATCGGAAAGCGTGATTTCCCAGATTTTTTTAGCTAACAGCGGCGTAAAGGTCGGCGTACGGACTTCATCTTTAAACAAAGGTATTTGCCGACCGTTGTGCAAGCGATTTACAAACCAGTCGATAAAATTCGAGGTATTATTCAATCCCGGCGCCAGAGCCAGCGCAATTCTGCCGATAGCATAATTTTCACAATTCTCTTGGACTTTAAGTTCGCCCTCCCATTTGGTTTGTCCGTAAACATTTATGGGATCGGGTTGGGAATTTTCATCGTAGGGCGGCGCATCCCCTTTAAATACAATATCCGTCGATAAGTAAATCAAACGAATGCGCCGATCCTGACACCAGCGGGCAAATTCGCCCGTTGCTTCGGTATTGATGCGTTTTGCAAGCTGCGGATCCTTTTCACACGCCGACAAACCGCTCATGGCGGCAGTGTGAATAACCGCGTCAACGGGAAACTTAAGTTGTTCGAGTTGTGAAAAAACGTCCTTTTGCAGATCTAATCGGATAATCGTTTGCGGAAAATAGTCGGGTTGACGAGAGACGGAACGGCGGGCTGTTCCGATGACATTAACATTTTGCGGTTTTGTCAAAAGCAGGTACTGACTGATGTAACCGTTAATCCCGGTGATTAAAATGTTTTTTGTTTTCATAAAAGAAAACCGACTGTGAATTTTAAAAACGTAATTTTAAATTAAAACCGATATAGTTTGACCAGTCGTTTTGCCGGTAAGCGTCTATTCGGAAACCTACTTTGGGCGTCTTTAACTGCTTATTGTGTTTGCGCGCAATACGGATCGCATTAATTCCGCTGATCAAATGGTTAAGAACAATGGCTAATTGAAAATACACGCGCCGATTGTCGATATCGTTGGCGTGCAACCGTTTGGAATCGTATTTCAAACGATTGTCATGATCGTCCCATTGCCATCTGGTTTCGGGAGTAACCGGGTACAAATCTTCAAAATACCGTTCGCGTTCGCGCTGGGCGTTAAAAGCAAAGATATCATCGTACTTACCGATATCGGTCCAAAAGCGATCGTCTCTCGCCACTCCCGGAGCAAATCCCGCATGCTGGGCGGCAAAAATTTTGTACTCGGTGACAAGATGTTTGTAATACAGGTTATTGGCAATTAAAGAAGACCAGGCAATGATTTCGGTTGTTAGAAAAAAGGCTAAAAAATCGGATTTTCCGGCATAGTATTCGCCCGCGCCCGGAATAATCAAACTTAACAGGGCGGCTTTCCCGGGCGAGATTTCGTCGCCGCTCACAACGCGCTTAACGCTGCTATCCTGAGAAGAACCCGCTAATAAATCAGCCTGCGGATAGGCAAAGTCCTGTCCCAGAACCGAAAACGCGCTCACAAAAACAAGAATCGCAATATTCAAAAATTTTAACAAAATTTGCTCTCCCTTTTTGTTACCACTGAATATTCAAGCCATAGGTAACCATGGGTTTTGTTGACCAACTGTCGGGTTGAAGGCGCACCGCCTGACTGATCCGGATATTATATTTTTTTACCGTCCAGGCGGCGTCAAAGGCGCTTAAAAGGTGATTGGCGAGAACAAGACTCACCATGGTAGTAGCCATGTCATAATATTCATTGCTTTTGTTGCGCATTGTCCGGTATAGATTAATGTTCGGGGTGAGTTTACCCAAATTTGCCGGATTTTCGTAAAAATAGGGATCGCCGTAAGTTGAAGTTACATCATCCCAGCCGACGCCAAACTGATGCAAATATTTGTAGATCATTTCGTAATATTGCTGGGTCTTGGTCATCGGCAACGAATGGGTAAATCCCAGGTCGTCCTGCATTTCGTACAATTGTCTGATTAAATCCTGATTATAATATTTTTCATCGATGACGAACCGTTGCTGACTGTCTTCATAGCCGCTTAGTTCGGGTCCGTTCCACTTTCCCTCGCGCACTGCAACTTTATAGACATACGACCAGTAAACCCGTTCATCCCAATGGCGGTCTCCGAATTCACGCATCCTTTGGTCTTCTTTATCGCCCTTGTTATTGTAAACTGCGTTCGCGGTCCAAAAGCCGATTTCCAGCGCGGCAAACAGAGCGGCTTTCCAGTAAGAGCCTGCGTAAGCCTCGCCTGCACCCGGAATAAATGCCGAAAGAAACGCCGCCTTAACGCCCGATTTTTTCTTTTCAAATTCCGATGATTTCAAATCGGGTTTCTGCTGTAAATTTTCCGTGTGAATAAGGGCAAATCTCTGCGCGTTCCACAACGCCGGCGATTTGTCCTTAGCGGCATCGGTTTTTTCCTGTTTTAATCCGTCGGACGCGAACAGCATTGAATAATTGACGATAAGAACAAGTCCGATTATTTTTAATAGTGTTTTCATGGCTCGACTCGGGTTTGATTTAACTTTTTTATTTTACATTTCGTAAACGATTCGGATTTTTGATTTATGAATTACCTCTTCATTTTACCGGTTACTTTTCGTTAAGGGTTAAGCGGCTTCTCCGATTATCGTAATGCGTGATGCGTGATGCGTAATGAGTTATCTCCGCCGTTACTTAAAAGTTTAAATAATCAATCAAATTATTTTTTTGAGAATAAAAAGTATTTCCTTTTTAAAACAAACATTTTACTACTTTCTGCCTACTCCTGCTCTCTGCATTCTGCTTTCTGCTTTCTGATCTCTACTCTTCGCTCTCTGGCACTCATTTTTCGCCCTAAATTAAACATCTAAACACTGTTACTCTGCTACTCTGTTACTTTGTCACTCTGTCACTCTGTCACTCTGTAACGCGTCACGCCTTTGTCACTCTATCACCTTGTTACTCTTCACTTGTCACGCATTACTTGTTTATTCCGCTTCATCGATCTCCCCTTTTAATTTCCCACCTTTCAAAAGGGGGGAACATTCTGGCGAATTAGTTAAGCTTCTTCTCAATCATAGTTAACACGCTAAATCGTTAAATAACTGCTTGTTACTTGTTACTCATTACGCATCACGTCCTTGTCACTCGTCACTTTGTCACTCTGTTACTTTGTTACTTTGTCACTTTGTCACTTTGTCACTTGTTACTTGTTACTCGTCACGCCTTTCTTCCTTAAAACAACCGTTTTGCCATTCTGCCCAGCGTATTCAATCTTTCGCGCAAATCAAAATCGTACAACGCTCCGAAATAAAATCGCCATTCCCTGGGATAGTTGATCAACTTTCTCCGGCTGTCATCATAATTCCTGATTTCGTCCAACGGATAAACCGCTTCGGCAAAAAAACGCGTGGGGAACAGTGAGTAAGAAAAAGTATTCAAGCGCAGTTCAAATCCGATGTCTTTCTTAAAATGCCCGAGAGAAAAACGTTTGTCGCTGTATTCCCAGGCATTTCCGTAATCGAAAAACACGCCAAAGTACAATTTATCGAAATAAATCTGGCTGAACAGTTTATCCATGTTGCTCCAAATCGGAAAGCGATAGGAAAAGGTGGCGATCAGTTTATGCCGACCTTCAATGCTGAAATAGGAATAACCCTTCATTCCGATCAGTCCGCCGGCGTAAAGGTGGAAAAAACTATCCACCTTGCGATCGATGTATCCGGCGTTAACGCGTACGGAAAAAGTATGGCTTTTTAGCAAAGGATTCCTGAAATACTCTTCCCAGTCCAGCTCAAATTGATTGTAGGTGAAATTGTCATAAACTTCTTTCAGACCGATCGGACTTATGGCAAAATCCTTCAAAAAGTCGCTGCTCTCCAGATTGTAAAAGAGCGAAACGTATCTGCCGCCGGAGGGCGCGATGTGTTTATTGCGATCCTGATGAACCATGTCAGCAATCATTTTTAATTCCAGAGCATAGCCTTTTAAATAGGTGTAATGAAAGGTAAACGGCGGTTCCCATCGTTTTTTAATCGGGTCGTAAAGTTTTTTATTGTCAATTTTAGCGTTATAGCGTCGCCACACCCCGGCAAGACTCAGTTTTAAAAACGGCTGCGGATAATACTGCAAACCGATCCGCGCTTCGGTGAGATCAAAATTGACATCGCGGTTGTAAACAAGAGAGTATCCGCGATAAATGGACAGCGTGTCTCCGATATTGGCGCTGGTATTGAAAACCTCGAGAAAAACACTCGGCTTAAAAAT
>JAJRSN010000080.1 GCA_024278715.1 Calditrichota bacterium | reverse complement strand
TATGTCCGGTCATTCCAAATGGCACTCTATTAAGCACAAAAAAGCAAAAGTTGATGCGCAACGCGGTCGAATTTTTACGAAATTGATTAAGGAAATCACGGTAGCTGCTCGTATGGGAGGCGGAGATCCCGAAACCAATCCCCGTTTACGTGTGGCGGTTGCCGCAGCCAAGGCGGCGAACATGCCTGCCAAGAATATTGACAATGCCATTAAAAAGGGAACCGGTGAACTGCCGGGCGTTGTTTACGAAGATGTTGCTTACGAAGGTTATGGTCCGGGCGGAGTTGCCGTTTTTGTTGAAGCGGTGACGGATAATAAAAATCGTACCGTCGCCGAAATGCGTCATCTTTTCAGCAAGTACGGCGGAAATTTGGGTGAAAACGGAAGTGTCGCCTGGATTTTTGAACGCAAAGGTTTAATCCGTGTGCCCAAAGATCAATACACAGAAGAAGATTTACTGGAAATTGCTCTGGAGAGCGGCGCGGAAGATATGCAGATTGCCGACGATATGTATGAAATTTATACCGGATTTGAGGATTTCCACAAAGTGCGCAATGCCTTCGAAGAAAAGGGCATTGCCATGGACAGCGCCGAATTGACCATGGTTCCGCAAAATACGATTAAAATTGAGGGCAAAACAGCGGAGCAGATGCTGAAACTTTTGGAAGCCCTTGACGAACATGACGATGTCCAGAATGTTTATGCCAATTTTGATATTGAAGATGTCGAAATGGAACGCCTTGTTTCGAGAGAGTGATGAATATTGAAAATTTTAGGGATAGACCCAGGAATACACATAACGGGATACGGGTTGATAGAGATAGCCGGAGCGGAGAGTCCTCACCTGTTTATATATGGTCATATTCGTACGAACAGCAAACAGCAGTTGGCGGAGCGGGTGTTTAAAATTTACAGTGAAGTTAAAAAACTGATTGCGGAGCATAGCCCGGAAGTAATGGTGATGGAGAGTATTTTTTATGCTAAAAACGTGAAAACGGCGATCACCATGGGTCATGTGCGCGGAGCAGTGATGGTTGCCGCAATTGAACGTGACGTGCCGGTTTTTGAGTATTCACCGCGGGAAATCAAACTCTCGGTTGTGGGCAACGGAGCCGCCGGGAAAAATCAGGTGAATTTTATGGTTCGGCGGATACTGAACACCTCTGAAATAATTGAACCTGCGGATGCGTCCGATGCCTTAGCCGCCGCTCTGTGCCATTGGCATAGGATAAAGATTTATTAAAAGTTGACAGGGAATGATCGATTACATTACCGGAAAAATAATACAAAACAAGTCCACCGAAGTTGTTTTGGAAACCAACGGCATTGGCTATTCTGTTAAAATCAGCCTCGCCACCGCCAAACAGCTCCCGGATCGGGGCGCAGTTACCACGCTAAAAACATATCTCCACGTGCGCGAAAATGCCGTTCAGCTTTTTGGATTTGCCGATGAACAAGAGAGAGAATTGTTTTTGGGACTGTTAAGTATTTCCGGCGTGGGACCAAAATTAGCCCTGACCCTGCTATCCGGTTTATCCGTTGAACAGATTCAGGACGCCATTTACCGTCAGGATGAAAAAACGCTATCTTCGATTTCGGGAGTCGGTAAAAAAACAGCCCAGCGTTTAATTGTTGAACTCAAAGATAAAATCGCTCAACCGAAACTTAGTGAAGCGGCGAGGCTGGGTATTCCCGTGGGGCAGGAATTTGGATATGTGGAAAAAGAGGCTATATTAGCATTAGTATCGCTCGGTTATTCACGTGGTCAATCGGCGCGGGCGGTGTTAAAAGTTCAGAAAAAGGAAGCGTGCAAACGTTCCGATGAATTAATTAAAAAAGCGTTGCAAATTATTTAGAATTTGAGGGATGAGTAAAGTTATCAGACCAGACCTATTAGAAGAAGATTTGGAGTTTGAGAGTAGTTTACGACCTCAAAGCCTTTCGGAATTCATCGGTCAGAACAAGGTTAAGGAGAATCTGACTATTTTCATTCAGGCTGCCAAACAGCGTAATGAAGCTCTGGATCATGTTTTATTATACGGTCCTCCCGGTTTGGGTAAAACGACTCTGGCAATGATTGTGAGCAGGGAACTTAATGTCGGAATAAAAGTGACTTACGGTCCCGTTATGGAACGGGCTGGCGATCTCGCGGGTCTGTTGACAAACTTAAAAGAAAAAGATGTCCTTTTTATCGATGAAATTCATCGTGTGAATAATGTTGTTGAAGAATATCTCTATTCGGCGATGGAAGATTTTAGCATAACCATTTTGATCGATAAGGGACCGAATGCGCGCTCGGTTCAGCTAAACCTGTCTCCTTTTACATTGATCGGCGCAACGACCCGGGCGGGATTGCTGACCTCGCCCATGCGCGCCCGTTTTGGCGTGATTTTTCGTCTGGATTACTATACTCCGGATGACTTGTTCGTCATTATTAAACGTTCTGCAAAAATTCTGGATGTTGAGATTGATGACGACGGCGCCATGGAATTAGCCCGAAGATCACGGGGAACACCGCGGATTGCCAATCGTTTACTACGCAGAACACGGGATTTCGCTCAGGTGATAGCAGATAACAAAATCACCAAAGAAGTGGCAAAAATGGCTCTTGATCGTCTTGAAGTTGACGAACGCGGGCTCGATGAAATGGATAAGCGCATTCTGTTGACGATCATTGAAAAATATCAGGGCGGACCGGTCGGTCTGAATACGATTGCCGTGGCAGTCGGCGAGGAGAGCGATACCATCGAAGAGATGTACGAGCCGTATCTTATTCAGCAGGGTTTTTTGAATAGAACCCCCCGCGGACGTGTGGTAACGCCTCTGGCTTATGAACATTTTCGAATAAAGTATCAAAAAAATGACCAACAAACCTCGCTTTTGTAAAGCAGGAAAGGAGTGAATTGACGATGAAATTATCGGAATTCAAATATGAGGTTCCTGAAGAATTAATTGCTCAGTACCCTCTGGAAAAACGGGACGATTCTCGTTTAATGGTACTAAATCGCAAAGAGCAAACATGGGCGCATCGGGTGTTTAAAGACCTGAGCGATTATTTGCAGGAAGGCGATGCTCTGGTTATTAATGAGACAAAAGTCTTTCCCGCGCGTGTGATTGGGATTAAAGAAAAAACAGACGCTTATGTCGAGTTGCTGCTTTTGCGTCAACTGGAAGATACCATGTGGGAAGTACTGGTAAAGCCCGCCCGCAAAGTGCGCGTTGGCAACCGCATTCAGATAACCGATGACTTCGGGTGCGACGTAATCGATAATACGACTTCCGGCGGCAGGGTAGTACGTTTCGATTACAACGGCAGAGACTTTTTTGAAGTGTTGGATAAAGTGGGTAAATCTCCGCTTCCGCCGTACATTAAAAGAGAAGCCGAAGAGATCGATAAAGAAATGTATCAAACGGTTTATGCCAAAAAAATCGGCGCTGTCGCCGCTCCTACGGCAGGTTTGCACTTTACGGAAGAATTATTGCAAAAAATTGCCGACAAAGGCATCCAGATCATTCCCGTGGTGCTTCATGTGGGACTCGGAACTTTCAGACCTATCAAGGTTGAAGACGTAACCCGACACAATATGGATTCCGAATATTACGAAGTGCCCGAAGATTCGGCTGAAAGGATCAATCAGGTAAAATTAAACGGCGGCAGAATTATTGCCGTGGGTACAACAACCGTGCGGACTCTGGAATCGGTTGCCAATGCGGATAATCTTGTTAAGGCAAGCTCGGGGTGGACCGATAAATTTATCTATCCGCCTTATCAGTTTAAAATCGTTAACGGTTTAATTACAAACTTTCATTTGCCCGCCTCAACTTTGGTTTTGTTGGTCGCGGCTTTTGGCGGTAAAGACTTTATTTTAAACGCCTACCAGGAGGCTATCAAAGAAAGGTATCGCTTTTACAGTTACGGCGATGCCATGTTGATCCTGTAAAAACGAGGATCTTTACTTGCGAGTTGGTCTTGGAATAGCTTTCCGGAAACGCATTCAAACAGATGTTTTATCGACCACGTTTGCCGCTTTAAGCGGCGCCGTGGTCGATGCTTTATTGGGGGCGTCCGGACTGATGCAATTTCGCTCCGCAGCGGCGTTGCACGGCGAGCTTGACTTACTCAAACAGACAGAATTGCGCTTACATTACGAAGGGTTCAAAATCATCAATATTGATTGTGTTATTTTAGCCGCCCGTGACCTTGGCGAGTCGATGATTGATGAAATCCGCGATAAAATGTGTAAAGCGCTGTTTATCGATTCTCGTGATATGAATATTAAAATTTACAATGACGATCAAATGCCCTATGCCGTACAAGTGCAGGCGGTTGCGCTTATCGGGCAAAAAAACAATTAAAGGGTTTCATGTTAAATTTTTTACCCGAATTTTTTGATAAAATAGATCCCTTGTTAGCTTACGGGATTCTATTTATCAGCGCGTTTGTCGAAAATGTTTTTCCGCCGATCCCCGGAGACACTGTTACGGTGTTCGGAGCTTATTTGGTAAGCACCGGCAAATTGGAATTTTGGGGAGTGTATCTTTCCACAACGTTGGGAAGCGTTTTGGGCTTTTTTGCCATGTACGTGATAGGTTTAAAAGCCGGAACCCAAATTCTGAATTCACGTTGGATAAAAAAAGCGTTTGACGACGAAAAAGCGGATCGGGTAAAAAAGTGGTTCGCAAAATACGGATACTGGGTGATTGCGGTTAACCGGTTTTTAAGCGGGACGCGCAGCATTGTTTCGTTGTTTTCGGGTTTTTTCGCCCTCAGATGGTTCTGGGTTTTACTCCTTTCTTTGATGAGCGCGCTGTTGTGGAACGGAATCTTGATTTACGGCGGATATCTATTAGGAGTAAACTGGGAGAAGATCGCTTTTATCCTTAAAGAGTACAACAAAATCGTGCTCATTGTTAGCGCGGTCGGAGTTATTTTGTTCTTAATTTACCGTTACTTTCGTAAAAGAAGAAGAGTCGAATAAAAAATTGGGAAGTGGATATGTCTGAAGTTCGTGTTCGTTTTGCTCCGAGTCCGACGGGTTATGTTCATGTGGGTAGTTTAAGAACCGCTTTGTACAACTACTTGTTTGCCCGCCGCCATAAGGGAACGTTTATCTTAAGAATCGAGGATACGGATCAAACGCGTTATGTAAAAGGCGCGGTAGAAAATTTATTGGAAACGTTGCGCTGGGCGGGTCTGGATTATGACGAGGGTCCCGAAAAGGGCGGTTCTTACGGTCCTTACTTTCAATCGCAGCGCCTCGATATTTACAAAAAACATGTTCGTGAATTATTGGATAATGACGCCGCGTACCCCTGCTTTTGTTCGGAAGAGACATTAAATAAAATGCGTGAACAGCAGGCGCAGAAAAATCTTCCGATTATGTACGACGGGCGCTGCCGAAACATTCCGAAACATAAAGCGCTCGAGCGGATGGCAAACGAAAGCCATGTGATTCGTTTGAAGATTCCGCGCCGGGGAAGCACCATTGTACGCGATTTGATTCGAGGTGATGTGTCGTTTGAAAATACCCTGCTCGACGATCAGGTTCTTATTAAAAGCGACGGATTTCCCACCTACCATCTGGCAAATGTGATTGACGATCATTTGATGAAGGTAACTCATGTGATTCGCGGCGAAGAGTGGCTGCCAAGTACGCCCAAGCATATTCTGCTGTATCAGGCGTTTGGCTGGGAATTGCCTCTGTTTGCGCATTTGCCCTTGCTTTTAAATCCCGACCGCACAAAGCTGAGCAAGCGGCAGGGCGATGTGGCTGTGGAAGACTACCGGGCAAAGGGCATTCTGCCGCAGGCTTTGATTAATTTTGTGGCTTTACTGGGATGGAATAAAGGCGACGATCAGGAAATATTTACTCTGGAAGAATTGATCCGCTATTTTTCGATTGAGCGGGTTAATAAATCGGGCGCGGTATTTGATATGAATAAATTGGAATGGATGAACGGGTATTATATCCGAAATATTCCGGAAGAAGAATATCTGAAAATAGGCGAAGAATGGCTAAAACGTTTTGATCTGGACGCCGGGGATCCGCAGAAAAATCGTCTGATTTTAAAAGCAATTCGACCCGGGCTCAATAAATTTGATCAATTACCCGAAAAGACCGCCGTGTTCTTTAAAGACAGTCTGCAATATGATAAAGACGCCGAAGAATGGATTAAAAAAGCAGAAAGTAAAACTATTTTTAAAAACATGCTTGAAGAATTGCAACAAATTGACGAGTTTACAGTAGAAAATTTCGGACAGGTTATTAAAAGCGTCCAAAAGAAAACCGGTTTTAAAGGAAAAGACCTGTGGATGCCGATTCGCGCAGCCATTACCGGTGAAACGCACGGACCCGAACTGGCGTTGGTCTTATCTGTTATCGGAAAAAACAAGGTTGAACAATTTATAAAGCAGGCATTAGAATTATGAAAATTGTCGTATTGATGGGTGGTGATTCCACGGAACGGGAAGTGTCTCTGGTAACCGGAGACAAGGTGGCAAAGGCTTTGGATGAAAATGGTCATCAGGTAATAAAAATCGATCCGATTGCCACCAAAGACGAACAAACAAAGCTGAATCAATCGGATCGGCACTGGATCGGAATTGATTATCCCGATATTGAAATGCTTCCTTTACACCGCGGGAGCATGTATCTGAAAAATCTATTGATCATCAAACGTCTTAAGCCGGATTTGGTGTTTAACGCGCTGCACGGCGGCAAAGGCGAAAACGGCGTGGTACAGGGAATGCTGGACGCCGCCGAAATTCTGTACACGGGTTCCGGAAGGATTGCCTGTCTTTTAGCCATGGAAAAAGAGATTAGTAAAATATATTTTAAAAGCGCCAAACTACCCACGCCGAAAGCGATTGTTCTGGAGCGTCCCGAGGCTTCGCGGAAAAAATTGAAAAAAGTGGATTTTCCGCAGGTAGTAAAGCCGAATAATCAGGGTTCGACCATCGGACTAAAAATTGTCCGCAATTACCCGGAAATGGAAGAAGCCATCGATGAAGCCTTTAATTTTAGTCCGAAAGTAATAGTCGAAGAATATATTCCCGGCAGAGAGATCACGGTTGGCATTATTAAAAACCGGACATTTCCCGTGGTGGAAATTATTCCCAAACACGGGGTTTATGATTACGAATGCAAATACAGCAAGGGAATGAGTCGATACGAAGTTCCCGCTCAACTTGATGAAGAAACGGCGCGTCTTGTTCAGAAAATCGCCTTAAAAGCGCATTCCATCCTGGGTTGCCAGGGATATTCGAGAGTTGACATGCGTCTTTCTCCGGAAGGCGAACCTTATGTTTTGGAAGTAAACACCTTGCCGGGTCTTACAGACACAAGTTTGTTACCCATGGCATGCCGGAAAGCCGGAATTAATTATAATGCCATGATCGAAATGATTGTTGAAGAAGCGATTAATAAGCCGAAGTTACCTG
>JAJRSN010000079.1 GCA_024278715.1 Calditrichota bacterium | reverse complement strand
GCTCATCGGAACTTCGGGTCGTCCAGACTCTGTGTCCGCGATCCTTCAGAAATTTATTTAAACGAAGGACGACCCGCAGATTAATATCTTTCTCCAAAACACCGTTCCACGCGGCTCCGGAATCGGTTCCGCCATGCCCGGCGTCGGTGCAAAAGATAGCCATGTCTCTTCTCCCCCGGATAATTATCAGGTAAAATTTTCTTCCTTAAAATAATTTGGTTTTCTTCCCTGAGGCGAAAATTTGAGGTTTCATTAAAATAGTGAAAAAACAATATTCAATGCAATTCTGAATTTACCGAAAATCCCGACGTCAGAGCGGAGCAAAGAGTGCGGACTTCAGAGAGCTATTGATCTTCTTTCGGTTTAAAATGTTCCGACCTGGCTAAACGAAATTGTCTGGGCGTAAAAAGTATCATTAACGCAACCAGAACTATGAGGACGATAAAATAAACTACAATCGCTCCCACTGAAAAAGATGTAAATTTTGCCATAAGAAACACGGGGATTACAGCCAGAATCCCGGCTAAAAAACTAACCAGATATCGAACGGGCGTCCATTCCAAGCGGGAACGACATCGGGGGCAAAAATATACTTCAAAAGGCGATCCGAATAGCAACCATCGTTTGGAAACGGGTTCGCCGCACTGGGGACAAGTTTGTTTCATCGGGCTTACTCCTGATCGGTAAAATTTTCAATCAATTTAACGGAAAAATGTTAACGCTTCAATACCCTTTTAATTTTCCGAGATCCGGCAATCGTTGTCAGATAAAGATTTCAGTCGTTTTCCCCTCCCGGCGCTTAGGCGATTCCATAGATTTTACCTTTAAAAATTTCGCGATAAAATTTGCAATTTTATGCGTCAATCTATTTTTTCTCTTGCCAAGTTTTATTATATTAAGTATAGTTTGTTAAGTTAACTTAATAATTAAAAAATTGTGAGGTGGTCTTATGTTTAAAAAGTTACCGTTTTTTGTTTTGCTTGCTCTCCTGATCGGTCTTAATTTTGCGACGGCTCAGGAGCCATGGGTTTATCAAAACAAAATGGACATTAAGTTTTCCACCCCGGATAGCTCCACCTATCCGTTTCTTTGTACAACAGATAATCGGGGCAATTTGTGGGTAATTACCAGCAGCGCCGTGGATGTTCGGGGAATAAACGCTCTGTGGATGGCGGCTCCCGGCGACACCGTGTTTACGCTGATCGACGATTACACAACCAACTTAGACGTGGAATCCACCCGCGGCATCACCGCCATTGACGACACGATTTTGGTTATCTGTCGTAAACCGGGTACGCCCATGCCCTCGCTTTCGATCATGTACGAATATCCCGACGGCGACCCGGCTCAGCGAAAGGAATACACCGCGGGCGGTTACGGAACTTGGGTGCTCGGGCTTTCAGCCACGAAAGACAAATTTGTTTACTCGGGTCTTTCCTACCACACTTCCATTCGGGTTTACGATTTCACCGACACTTCTTCAACGCGCGGAACATGGGTGCCCATTCAACCTCTCGATCTGCATCCCATCGAACCCGGCGGACACGACGGAACCGGATTTTCCATCATTCGCGACGTGGCTGTGATTCCGGGCGCCGATTACTCCGATCCCAGTACGCCGTTTTATTCTTCAAGAAACAGCGACACGCTCAGTTCAACCGGCGGCATTGCGGTCTGGACAGGCGGAACGCAGACTTCGCCGAAAGACTATTCGGGTCAAAGGGTTACCGATGTTTCTTCTTACCTTTCCTGGTTATCGTGGACGCCCTACGGCATCGCCGCCGACAGTGAGGGCAATCTCTGGGCATGCGGAACGGACACGACGCGGCGCTGGGTAAAATCGTTCATGGTCAGCGGTAACTTTGCCATTGAGCTGGAAGAACTTCCTTCAGCCAACAGCTCGGTCAATCCCGTTCCGGAAGGCGCGCCCATGCTGGCTCCTTCGGACATCGCCTTTAGTCCCGACGAAAAAATAGCTTACGTAATCGATCAGGAAGCCAAACGGGCATTTGTCTTTTCGCGAGGTCCGCTGCAGGCAATCGACGATCCGCGGCAGCTTACCGTACCAACAACATCGCAGTTATTGGGAAATTATCCCAACCCCTTCAACAGTCAAACGATCGTTGAATATCAACTGAATCGCGCGCAGCCGGTGGAAATCCGGGTTTTCAATAACAGCGGACAATTGGTTCATTCGCTGCATTTGGGAACGCAATCAGCCGGTCGGCACAAGGTGACCATTAACGCCGATAACTGGGCTTCGGGAGTTTATTTTTACCAATGGAAAACCGAAGACGCCATTCAGGCGCGCAAGATGCTGCTGATCAAATAGTGTCAAAGGATTAAATGGGTTGGCGTTAAATTTTCGTTTCGACCGACATTTTTTATCACTAACCGGGAATCGGGAATTGAGACGTTGACCGCCCGGTTCCCGATTCTTAATTCCGACTGAAGTTTGACTATTCCTAAACTTAAGGATTGTTAAATCAGATGATACAGTCATTTTATTCATTTCGCGCAATGATTAAAAGGAAACGGAACGAATATTTTTATGTTCGCATTTTTGTGCTGCTGTTTTTTTTGCTGCAAATCATTCCGTGTTGGGCGCAAAGCAAACGAATGTTTCTTTGGATCGACGCCAGCGCAAACTGGGTTTTACTCAGCGAAAGCGCGCAACTTAAAGCAACGGTGGAAAAAGCGGCAAAAGCGGGTTTTAGCGATCTTATCATCGATATTAAGCCCAATATCGGCTATGTGCTTTATCCCAGCAAAATCGCTCCGCGTCTTCTGGAATGGAAAGGAGTAAAACGCGATCCGGATTACGATTATCTGAAGAAAGCGATCGAGTACGGCAGGGAGAACGGTTTAAAAGTTCACGCGGCGTTGAATATCTTTTCCGAAGGCAGCCGCCCCAGCGGATTGGGGTTGGTTTACGACAAACATCCCGAATGGCAGACCTATCTTTACACTCCCGAGGGCATTAAGCCGATTACTCAGGAGGAAAGCAAACAATCGCTCTTTGTCAATCCGCACCGCAGCGATGTGCGAAAATACGAATTATCGTTAATAGCGGAAGTGGTTAGCAATTACCCGCAGCTTGACGGAATTATTTTAGACCGCGCCCGCTTTGACGGCATTTCTTCCGATTTCAGCGAAGAAACGCGTACGGCATTCGAAAAATTCATCGGTCACCGCGTGGCGCACTGGCCCGAAGACATTTTCACCTGGCAAAAACCCGAAGCTGATTCCGACTATCAGGTTACTCCGGGTCCTTTGTTTAACAAATGGATTTTCTGGAGAGCCAAACTAATTTACGACTTTTTTCGGGCGGCAAGAGACACGGTCAAAGCGCTTAATCCCAAAATAGAGTTTGGCGATTACGCCGGTTCCTGGTATCCCGTTTATTACAAACTGGGCGTTAACTGGGCAAGTAAAAACTATCACCCAAAATACTGGTGGGCTGACTCCGCCTACCACCAGACCGGATACGCGGAATTACTCGACTTTTTTCTTTCGGGCTGCTATTATTACGAAGTAACCATCGACGAGCTTCGTCTTTCGCAGGCGCGGACCGACCTGCGGCAGGAAGCCGCCATGGGCAAGGGTAAGGAATACTGGTACAGCGTGGAAGGCGCCTGCGATATTACCAATAAAGTGATCATGAACGCGACAAAAGTATATGGCAGCCTTTTCCTGATGCAATACAAAGATCATCCCGAACAGTTTAAAAAGGCAATGCAAATGGTGCTGCAAAAAACCGGCGGACTGATGTTATTTGATCTGGTCTATTTGAATGAGTATGATTGGTGGGAGAAAGTAAAAGAAATAAGCGCCGAATAATTATCACTGATTACCCTGATTTAGCAGATGACAAAAGTTTCGGAGAGTGGTAACTTATTGATATGATTTTACCTATTGATTTAAATTAATCGGGAAAAAAATTTTGCAAGAACAACCGGTGATTAAATAATTAAGCGCAGAATCTGATTTTTTAAATCATAGGGGAATCGGTATTTTTTAGAGATTGGCAAGCGATAAAAATGAAAATAAAATTTCGGGTAACACTACTTTTCATCTTTTTGAATCTGTTTTTGGGGCGTCTGTTCGCTTCGGATAGTTTGCTGTTTATTATCCGCGTGGATGACGTTTTAAGCCGAAACACAACAATTCAACCGAGAAGCATCGTTCCATTTCAACAGTCGGTCGAATCCCGCGGCGGAAAGGTTACCTGGGCGGTAATTCCTCACCGTTTGGTTGAACAGGAAAACGCCAACGGAAAATTAGCCGGCGAATTGCTGGAGAGCGTCTTACAAGGTCACGAAGTGATTCAGCACGGTTACATTCACATCTGTTCTTTATGCGGTAAGTACCACGAGTTCTACTGCCCTACT
>JAJRSN010000078.1 GCA_024278715.1 Calditrichota bacterium | reverse complement strand
CAATTTTACATGTCCCGCTTTAGGCAGGGCAAATTTGATCTTTGTCTCCGGATTAAACGGATTGGGATAATTTTGATACAGATCGTATTTTTCCGGAATCCGGCTAAGCGACTGATCTTCAACGCCGGTTGTGGGCGAAACAGTCACCTGAATGGTATCGCGCACACTTGCCGAGCTATCGTCGGTTAGAATGCAAATCAATTGCACTTTGCTGTCAAATTGCGGAGCACTTAAAATCAGGTAAGTGGTTTTAACATCGTATTCAAATTTCAGGGAATCATTACTAACCATAAAACTCCAGCTTAAAAGCGAATCCGGCGTGTCGATGTCTTTACCATATTCCTTCATTATTAATGTGTACGTTGTATCGTTATCAAAGGCGACCTCCTGCGGCAGATCACGGATTTCCGGAGGATCGTTAATCGGTTTCACGTTGACAACGAATCTGGCAGAATCTCCCGCCTGACCGTCATCGACTTTTAACAAAAGCGTATCCAAACCAAACCAATCAGCAGGAGCTTTAAACAGATAACCCTGCGCACGCGGAAAAACATTCACCGTTTTACCCGGAACAACCTGAAAATTCAGCGTCGAATCGGGATTGTCCTTGTCTTCCGTATATGCGTACCAGTTTGTAACAGAATAAAGCAGCGTATCGTCTTCGTTAAAAGAAAGCGTGGGCAAAGGCGTTTTGATATTAACGGTATCGTTTACAGCCAAAACTTCAAATTTAATGCGTGTGCTGTCGCTAAGCCCCGAAGTGTCTTTAACGATCAGAGTAAGCCACTCGGCGCCGTTCCATTCTTCCGAAGGTAAAGAAACGAATAAAATTCGCTGATCGTTAATTGCCACGGCAAGTTCTTTATTCCCTTTGACCGACCAGTTCAGAAGGCTGTCGGGATCATCCACATCGTTAACATAATTATCAAGAGCAATGGCAGGGAAGGTTTGCCCCTCTTTGATGATTTGATCTTCCGGAGAAGTTACAACAGGAGCGTCATTCACAGGTTGCACGTTTACGAATACAAATGCCGTGTCCAGACCTCCGTTGCCGTCGGAAATCACGTATTTAAAGCTATCGGTTCCGAACCAGTTGTTATCGGGCTGGTAATAAAGCGCCGAATCTTGCAGAGTGATTTTCCCGTGGACAGGTTCTGTGAAACTCTGAATGCTCAAAGAATCGTTTTCCACATCGGAATCGTTTTGCAATACGGAAATAACCAGCGCGCTGTCTTCCGGAGTAAAAACCGTATCGTTTACTGCAAGCGGGGCGTCGTTTGTTGGAAGAATCGTAAACGTGACCGAATCCCGATCGGAAGCGCCCAACGGATCGCTTACCGTTAAAAGAATGGTTTCTCTTCCGTTCCAGTTTTCATCGATCGGAAACACCTTAAGCAGACGATCTTCGGTAATTTGAACTTCCAAATTGGAATTTCCGGAGAATTTCCAGGTTAGCAAACTATCGGAATGATCAACATCTTCAACAAAATCATCGAGCGGAATGGAAGAGAACGATTCGCCCTCATTAATTGTCTGATCCGGAATAGCGCTAATTACGGGCGCGTCGTTAACCGGCTGAACGGTAATTACCACCCGGGCAGTATCGGTTCCGCCCTGATTATCGGAAACCACGTATTGCAGGCTGTCTTTTCCGAACCAGTCGGACGAAGGTGTGTAAATTAATGCCGTGTCCGACGTAATTTGAATAGTTCCGTGCGCAGGATCTGTAACCGATTGAATGGTTAAAGGATCGTTTTCCGGATCGGAGTCATTGCTCAGAACCGAAATCCGCACCGACGTGTCTTCCGCAGTGGAAGCCGTGTCGTTTAGGGCAACCGGAGGATCGTTAACCGCGGTTACGGTAAAGGTTGCCGCGTCGCTGTCGGAAAGCCCTTCAGGGTCGGTAGCCGTGAAGGTGATGGTCTCGCTGCCGTTCCAGTTTTCCGAAGGAATGGTAACGCGGGCGAGATGATCACTGGAAATAGATACCTGAAGTTCGTTATTTCCGCTGTAAGTCCAGGTTAGCTCGGTGTCGCTGTTATCCGCGTCATCCGCATAAGCATCCAGGTCAATCACGGCAAACGTGTCGCCTTCTGCCACGGTTTGATCCGGAATATCACTGACCACAGGCGGATCGTTCACCGGATTAACGACAAAAACAGCCGTGGAACTGTCGCTGGCGCCGGCGGGATCTGTAGCTGTAAAAGTGATTGTGTCCGATCCGAACCAGTCGGCATCGGGAGTTGAAATTGTCGCCACGTTATTGGCGTCAACAGAAACGTCGAGATTCTTGTTGCCGCTTACGCTCCAGGTGATTTCTTCGTCGGAGTTGTCAATATCCTCAACATAGTCATTAAGATTGATGTCGTTAAATGTGCCGCCTTCGTCAATCGTTTGCCCGGGAATGGCGCTTACTACGGGCGCGTCGTTTACATTGTTAACCGTGAACAGAGCCTGATCGCTGTCGGAAAGTCCATCGGGATCGGTAGCGGTGAAAGTAATCGTTTCGCTTCCGTACCAGTTTTCGTCCGGGATGGTAATAGTAGCCACATGATTTTCATCGATGCTTACCTGCAGTTCGGAATTACCGCTGTAAGTCCATGTCAATTCGCTTTTTTGGTTGTCCGCATCGCTTACATAGTCATCCAGATTAACGGCGGCGAACGTTTGTCCCTCATCAACCGTTTGATCGGGAATGTCGCTCACAACAGGCGCGTCATTAACCGCAGAAACAGAAACCCGAATCGTTGCCTGATCACTCACTCCGTTGCCGTCGCTGACCGTATAAGTGAATGAGTCGTCGCCGAACCAGTTTTCAGACGGAGTGTAAATAATTTTTGTGTTTTGATCGATGGTCGCCGTTCCGTGCGCCGGTTGCGAAACGCTGCTTATCGTTAAGGCGTCGCCGTCAATATCGCTATCGTTATTAAGTGCCGAAACGGTAACCGGCGTGTCTTCGGCGGTAGCTGCGGAATCATCCACAGCAACCGGATTGTCATTGATATTATTAACCGTAAATGTTGCCGCGTCTTCGTCAAAAGCGCCTTCCGGGTCGGTGGCTCTGAAAGTAATCGTTTCGGAGCCGAACCAATCGGCGTCGGGCGTGGAAATAGTCGCGATGTGATCGGCGGAAATGACCACGGTTAAATCTTTATTCCCGCTGTAAGTCCACGTAAGCTGATCATCTGTATTGTCCACATCTTCTGCGTAATCATCCAAAGCAATCGAAACAAAGCTGTTACCCTCATCAATGGTCTGATCCGGAATATCGCTGACCACGGGCGCGTCATTTACCGCATTCACGGTAAACGTAGCGGGATCGCTGTCGGAAAGTCCGCCGGGATCCGTAGCCGTAAACGTAATGGTTTCACTGCCAAACCAGTCCGCATCCGGAGCGGTAACGGTAGCTACATGATTTTCGTCAATGGTAACCGAAAGTTCCTTGTTTCCGCTGTATGTCCATTGCAGATCGGATTCCACATTATCAATATCGTTTACGTAATTATCCAGATCGATGGTCGCAAAGCTTTCGCCTTCATCGATCGTTTGATCGGGAATATCGCTGACAACCGGAGCGTCGTTTATGTTGTTAACCGTAAAGGTTGCGCTGTCGCTTCCCGAAAGCCCGCCCGGATCGGTCGCCGTAAACGTAATGGTTTCGCTGCCGTACCAGTTTGAATCGGGAGTGGAAATAGTAGCAATGTGATTTTCGATGGTTACGATCAGTTGCAAATTCCCGGAATAGGTCCAGGTGAGTTCGCTGTCATCATTATCTTCGTCATCCGCGTAATTATCAAGGTTAATTGTAGCAAACGATTCGCCCTCGTCAATGGTTTGATCGGGAATACCGCTAACCACCGGAGCGTCGTTTACAGCGGTGACATTTAAGGTGTAGGTCTGCGTATCCGTGGCGTTGTTAAGATCTGCCACCCGAACCGTTACGGTATGCGTCCCGGCTTGTTCGTCGGTCTGCGGAGTTCCGCTGATCAGTCCGCTTTGCGGATCGATACTCAAAAATTCGGGCGCTTCGATAAGACTATAGGTTAGAACCTCTTCCGCATCGGGATCTTCTGCCGCCACCTGATAAGAATAAAGTTGATCTTCGGTGGCTTCGGTAACGGGCGTTGAGGTGATTACCGGCGCCGTGTTTTGATATTCATACGGACCCATATCGACAACGGCGTTCCCGTCACGGTCGCCGTCAAAGGGTCGCGCTTCTCCGTCAAAATCAACGGAAGGAGCGCTCGTGTTTGTTCCGGCGTCAACAACCGGCGAATTGGCTTCAAAATGGAAATCGTCATTAGCGGGATCGCTAAACTGAGGATCGGCATCGATGTTGCCTTCTCCCGAATACCCGCCTTCGATATTGGAATAGGTCGCATTAATCACCCCGAAAACCTGATTGTCGGAATTGGCAGAGTTTCCGCGAATAATGGTATTTTTTACATCCAAAAAACTGGAAGAGCTGTAAACAAAAATACCTCCGCCCGATCCGTTCAAAGAACCGTTGCCGTAAATAAGATCATTCATTACCGAAGCGCTTGTATTGGCGAATATTCCGATGCCTCCGCCGCCCTGACCATCGGCATGATTGCGGATGATAATGTTGTTTTTTAATGAAGGAGAAGCCATTTCCAGCAAAGAGGAACCGCGCATGGCAACACCCCCGCCATACTGACCCGCGGTATTGTTGCGAATCAAATTGAATTCCACCTTCGGGCTTCCCGCGATAAAAAGACCGCCGCCGCCTTCGTAGGCTTTGTTGTTTTGGATGGTATTGTGTTTAATTACCGTGTTTTGAGAAACGGATTCCGCGCAAAAAATTCCGCCGCCGTTTTCCTCAAAGGTTCCCGTACCGGCAACCATGATGTCCGCGTCGCCTTTTTCGATTCGGCAGTAAATTAACTTGTTCACCGTCGCCGAATCCGAAAACAGTTTAATACCGCTCCACTCGGTCGCGCTTCCCGCCGCATCATCCATGGTGAAAATGATCGAATCCTGCAAAGTCCCTTCGGCAATCAAAGAACCGTAAACCATGAACAGAACATCATCGTGGAATTTAACCGTGACTCCGGGTTCAATGGTTAAAGTGGCGCCTTTTTTGACTATTAAAGTATCGTTTGGCACATCAACAACCCAAATGCCGTCACCGCTGGAGTTGTTTTTTGTCCATACGGTATTGCCGGTTATTTCCGAAGTTGTCCAGGTATCTGCAAAAACCGGAACAGTCATAAGAATAAACGAAACCATGGCGGCGAGAATTCTGGCGGGATTCATACATCGACCTCCTATCGTTAACATGTTTCCCTGTGAAGGAATTATCAAACATATTTAAGATATTAATTTAGCGATTACAATCTATGATTTAGATCAAAACGGCATTATTTATTTTGTGAAAAGACAGGTTGCTTATTTTTTTGTTTAAGAGCTTGTTCAACATCGGTTACGCAGCGAAATCCCAAAAAATCAAAAGTAACCTGCGGCGGGTACCAGGTACGAAAGGTGGTTCGCAGATACCGTCCGCTTCGATTCCATGAACCGCCTCTGATTACCTTGTACTGTCCCGACGCCGGTCCTTTGGGATTCTCCGCTTCCGATTTTGTGTAATAATCTTTGGAATACCAATCCTCGCACCATTCCAGCACGTTTCCTTCCAAATCGTAAACGCCGAATAAATTCGGCGGAAAATAACCTACCGGCGACGTAAAAGGGAAACCGTCTTCATAATTATTTACCACAATACGACGTTGATCCTTACGCAACAACGCGTAATCCGCAACATTCCCATGAGATTTCATATAGCTTCTTTCGAGTTTAAGAGGATATTCCAGAGATGAACCGCCGGCTCTCGCCGCGTATTCCCATTACGCCTCGGTCGGCAACCGCTTACCGGTCCATTTGGCGTAAGCCCGGGCGTCGTACCAGGTTACATTGACCACCGGATGATCGTCCTTGTTCCAATATGGTTGCAAAGGCATCCTACGACCCGTGGCAATGGAAAACCGGCGGTAATCGGCAACCGTTACTTCATATTTATCCATATAAAACGATTTGACGTAAACTCTGTGAACCGGACGTTCATCGGCTCTCCTATTACTACCCATATTAAACCACCCGCCGGGAATTAAAACCATTCCGTTTATTTCTTTTGGTAATTTATTGGTTTCGGATGTTGATTTGCCTTTTTCGGAACTTTTAATCAAGGGCAGAACCGTTTTTGAATTGCACGAAAACAAAAGTAAAAATATGAGCGTAATTATGGAATAACGCATGACTTTAAAAATCATAGATTTTCTCCGTAGATTGAATAAATAGATTAACATTATAAATCGAATCGAATTCGGAAAACTTAATGGCGGGAACGAAAAGTGAGAAAAAAAGCTCTTCTCAAAATGAGAAGAGCTTGCAGGCAGGAAAACGGTTTTTTAGCGCTTCAGAAGCCCATCCGCGGAGATTGACGAGGCACTCTTTCCGAATGTCTTTTCATCATGCGTGCTTTCATTCTGCCTTTGGGTTCCGCTAAAATCATAGCGTCGAATTTCTTTTTTTGGACATCGGTTAACAAAGAACGAATTTTACGCTGATTTTTAGCGCGTTCCAGCGCCATCTTTATGCGCAGATCTCCGATTTTTTGCAACTGCTTTTGCAGCTCTTTTTCCGAAACCTTGTCGTCGATCAGCATTAAACGGTATTCGCTCTGCAATTTTTGCAAATCGCCGCGCATGGCAACCATCTTTTTCTGCAGCTCTAATCGGAAATCGGCTATTTGATCGCGCTGCTCATCAGTTAAATTCAGCGCCTTAATCATCGGCGCGTCCGGCGGCGGTATTTGCGGTCCCGGCTGAGGTTGCGCCGTTAAAACGCCCACTGCCAAAAGACTGATGACTACCAGACTTAAAAATCGTTTGTACAACATGGCTGACTCTCCTTTAATTGAATTCTACTTGATTGCTAATTCAATCATGTAAGGACAAATAACATGCCAAACGTCGAAAGGCTTTTGTTTCGGGTATTTGACAGAAATCGGAACCGGAAAGTCGTAAAAATCGTCGAGCAAAATCGGCAGAATTGACGAAGTCGTGTTACATGATAAGTAAAAAGTAACAAAGTGACAGAGTAAGAGAGTGACAAAGAGACGAGCAATCTGTTCCGCTTATACGCTTACATTATTAACAAATTAGCCCGGACATTCAGAGATTGTGCGACTTGACAATAAAGACTCCCCTTGCCTTCGGCGTTCCCCCTTGAAAAAGGGGGGATCTTGAATTTAGAATAAAATGAAAATTTTCAAAGTAAAAGTGACATAATGCTGGTTGGGTACCAAAATGACTATAGTGAAAAGTAACCGGTAACAAGGTCGTGATGAGCGGATAAAGAAGCCGCTTAACCCTTAACTATTAACCAATGACAAATTCCGACAAAAAAACAAGAATCTCGGTGTTAATATATTAATTTATGAAAGTCGCTGTTTTTGCGCTTTTTCGTAATGCTTTTTTTCTAACCTTTTTGATTGAGAAATTTAACCGCTTCTTTCACCGTTTCTTTAATCTGAAATACCCGATGCATTTGCGAAATAAACATCACGCTGCGCGTTTTGGGTGAAAGATCGGCTAAAAAAAACGACCCTTCATTGGATCGTACGATATTGTAACATTTAATCAAGGCGCCCATGCCAACGCTATTAATCCATCGAACGTGCTTCAAATCGATTACAATACGTTTAAAACCTTCTTCAAGTAAAGATTTTAATTCGCTTAAAAGTTCGTCGGTATCGGGAGGACCCATCAGTTTGCCGTAAAGTTTTAACACGGCTACTTTCATGTAAAAGGATTCTTTTATTTTCATAATAATTACCTGTGCTTACAAATTTTAATATGCTAATATTTTACTCAGAATTCAACAAACCACAATGACGCAGGTCACGGGAGTTCCGCCAACATAATTAACAGCTTTTCGTGAATCTTGTCGATCTTTTTGACTTTCCCGTTGAAATTATTGGCGATAAATGAAAATACGATCAAATCGCCCGAGCGATCCTTCAGATAACCCGAGTGGCTGCGCACGCCCTCGATGAATCCGGATTTAATCCTGCCGTTAAAAGCAAGAGGAGTGCCCTTCCCCCAGCTACTGAAATGTCCTATGTCGTCCGGATCTCCCGCTATTGCTAACGATGCGTAAAAAGACGGAAAGCAGCTCTGATTGCTCATCTTGCTTAAAAACTCAGCCATTAAGCGCGCGGTAATAGTATTGGTTCGCGCCAATCCGCTGCCGTCCGACAGATAAAGTCCGTCTGTCGGAACGCCCAGATTGGTCAGGGTTTTTCGGATTACCTTTAAACCTTCCGTCGTTTTACCGCTGCCGCCGTTTTCAACGGAAAGCATTTTAGTTAGTAATTCGCAGTACAAATTAATGCTGCGTTTGTTGATCTGAAAAACAATATCCTTTAACGGCGGAGATACCTGTTCAATTAACAATTGCATCGCCGAGTAATCGGGGCGCTTTTTCAATCGTTCAGGTGCAAGCGATACGTTAATTCCGTGCCTGTTCAAATATCGGGTTAAATATTGCGCGGCAAACAAAGCCGGATCCGGAATTGCGCCTTTAATCGTAAAAGTATCTACTCCGGCGGGAACGGTGCCGTAAACCTCGGCATTCCACTGTTTGGGCGCGCAGTAGATGTAACCGTTATCGCCGCTGCCCGCCGCCGCAGTGGTTACATGATTGCTAAAAGTCAGATTGGGAATCAAGGGTCGGGTGCCTGCAATTTGCGCCGGCTTTCCGACGGTTCTTGACGGAATAAAATCAAGATAATAAAGATTATCGTGAACGGAAAGCGCAGGAGAAGAAGCGCCGTAATAATTGCCGATATCAACCCAAAACCAGTTATCGGGGATCGGACGACCCGAAAAAAGCAAATCGTCGGCAAATACTCTTCCTTTCACGCGTTTAATACCCGCGCGTTTTAAGACGGAAAACCATACGTCCATCAGGCTGTCCAAAGGTAAGCTGCCTTTAACAATATTGGAGCCGAGGGTAGGATCGCCGCCGCCGACAAGATAAAGATTGCCGCGCAGGGTTCCGTCCGATGTCAAATTTCCGCTGTAATAGATTCTGGTCTTAAAACGAAATTCCTCTCCGAGGTTCACAAGCGCCGCGCCGGTTGTAATCAATTTAAGACCCGAAGCGGGTGCAAGAGCAAATTGTGAATTCACATCGATTATCGGTCTGCCGGAATTCGGGTAAATGGCGTAAAGGCTCCACTGTGCATTTTTTAATAGCTCGCTTTTTTGTTGCTCGTTTATCAGACTTATGATTTTACCGGTTTGTGATTGTCCCTGCAATAAGGCTCCCAGTAACAGAATAGACGATAAAATTCGCATAAAATACGCCATCGGCAGGCTCCTGTATTTTTTGGGAAGGAATATAAATACTGAGAGAATAAAAAACAAAACCGGCATTTATTTGAGCAGGACCATGGATTGAATTACAAAATCCCGGTTAACCTGCAGCCTTGCAAAGTAAATACCGGCGGGAAGTCCGGAAGCCCGCCAGATAAATCGATAAGTACCGGGATTCTGGTAGCCCTGCGTCAGCGTATCGACTTTTTGCCCTAAGATGTCAAAAATTTCCAGACGCACCGTTCCGCCCTTGATTATCTTGTATTCGAGGGTGGCGCTGGGGTTAAAGGGATTGGGATACGAATGCAAAAATCGGAAAGATTTCGGAATGTACTCGGGCGGAAATAATACCGAAGTCGAAGGTTCAAACTCAAGAGCGCCCAGATCAACGCGTCCGCCCGGAAAATCGCTGCCAGTTTCGGGATTGCCCTTATCGATAGCCGGGCTGTTTTCCTTTAAACGATAGTCGTAACCCTGTTCATCTACAAAAAAAGGATTTTCTCCGGTAACGTCATGGGGTCCCTCGATAACCTCTGCGCATTGAAACCAGCCGTTGTAATCAATAAATAGCGGACTGTTAAAATCCGAAACCGATCCTTTAAATTTATTGGCGTCATAAAAAAGATTGTTCTCTATTCGAATATCGCTGGCGCCTCTGCCGGCAATCCAGAACAAAGGTCCGGGAATGTGAGCCAAAGTGTTGTTGATAAACCGAACCACGTTCACTCCGTCGAACTGAATGCCGTAACCGTATTTTGAGCTGTCTCCGCCGTCAACATGCAAATCGTGAATCACATTGCGCTCAATGCGTATTGTGTCCACATCTCCGCCGGAAACGCGAATTCCGCCGTTGCTTTCAAAAATGTCGTTTCCGTAAACCTCGATATTATCCGAATCTTTATTGATTTTAAGAGCCACGCCGTCGCTGTCTTCCGAATCGTGAAATCCGTGCATTTTATTGTTGCGAATGGTTAAATTGCGCGCCGCCTTAACGTCGATTGCGTTTTCGCTGTTTGAACCGAGCGTGGTGTAAAGATCATTACCTTCGATCACGGTTCCATAATTCTGATCATCTTTATATAATTGGATGCAATCGCCTTTACAATCGTAAATTACATTATTGCGGATAATATTATCGACTCCTCCGTTCAGAATAATGCCGTGGGCATCGTATTTATCGTTCCTGACAAAATTATGAATTTTATTACCTTCGATTAAGGTGTTACTTGCTTTGTTAATATCAAAACCGTCTTTTTGTCCGTTTGTAATTTCGCAATTGCGAAAAGTGTTATTATCGCCCTTTAAAGAAATGACATCGTACGCTTTTCCGTCCATGTCAAAAATCAAATTTTCAAAAATCCAATAATCGGCGTAAATGCCGAATGTGCTTTGCAGAATAATCCGCACGCGTTCGGAGGGATAGGCAGAGACCACAATCGGGTCATCTGAATTGCCGGAAGAAGAGGAATTGCCGAGGTAGAGCTTCTCGTCATAAATGCGGGCGGGTTCCGAGTCAGACCCGCGAATGTAAAGAGTATCCCCTGCGGTTAACCCGGACATTGCCTCCGAAACGGAAATAAACGGGTTTTCAAAACTTCCGTCCCCGCTCGACGCTTTGCTGTTATCCACATAATAGATTGTACCTGCAAAAGAAATTTGTGATAACGCTAACAGTATGATAAAATATTTTAACATAATTTGCTCCGAAATGTAAAATAATTTTACACATATTGTAAAAGATTGAACACTACATGGCGTTAAACCATGTTATTCGCATTGTTTAATAAGTTACGTAATAATAAGCGCAAAAACTGTGCCTTTCAACAAAATTAAGGTTTATACTTGACTATACTTTGATTCCTGTTTATAATAAAATGATTAATAACTCAATTTTTTTTCGGGGGGAAGTTATCAATGCTAAAAGTATGGAAGAAAATTTCCTTTATCTTGCCTGTCATATTTTTAATTTCATTAGTGTTAACTCCTGATATACAAGCCCAGCAATTAAAATGGTACAAACATTATTTTAGGGGTTTAAAGGCAATGGAGCGCGGAGACTGGAAGACTGCCGCCGCTCATTTTCAGGCTTCTTTAAAAGTCAAAGATAAAGACAGCAAAAAAACGCGCGCTTATGGGACGGTGTTTATTAAATACTATCCGCACCGTGAATTGGGCATTGCCCTTTATAACCTCGGAAAACCCGAACTGGCGCGAAAGCAATTATTGATTTCCATACGGCAGTCGCCCACTCCTAGAGCGAGGGAATATTTAGCCCGTATTGCATCGGGCGGGCAGCCACCGCAGCAAGCTCCGTCATATTCTCAGGAAGAATCCTCCTTAAAAACTCCCGAAAAAACTTCGTCTTCCGGTAAACCCGAAACAGAAGGCGACATCGGAGAACGCCTTAGCATTGCGGTTTTACCGTTTTCAAGCCAGGGAATCGGAAGCGAACTGGGCGGCGTTGATCTGTTAGACAAATTGATTACGGGATTCGTAAACAGCAAACGGTTTAAAGTGATTGAGCGCGCCCAGTTGGAAAAAATACTGGAAGAACAAAAATTAGGACTAAGCGGAATAGTCGATCCCGCCACCGCCGCCGAAATAGGTAAGGGAATCGGCGTTGACGCCGTGGTTTTGGGCAGCGTAACCCGCGCGGGAAATTCCTTAAGTATTGACGCCCGATTAATCGATACGGAAAACGCGACGATTATTTCGGCTCAGGATGCCTACAGCAATCAAATTTCGCTTTACCAGATTTCCGAAATGATTAATAAATTGGCGCAAAAGTTTACAAACGATCTTCCCCTGATTAAGGGTCTGGTTATCAATACCAACGGCGATAATATTACCATCGATTTGGGAAGCGAAAAAAAGATTAAAAAAGGAATGAAATGCATTGTCTATCGTGAAGGCGATCCCATTGTTCATCCGGTTTCGGGCAAGGTTATCGGTAAAATGATCAAGCAGGTCTGCGAAGCGCGAATTGTCGATGTGTTTCCCAATTACTCTGTCGGCACAATCACAAAGCAAATATCGGGATTACCACAAAAATTGGACAAAGTGATCACCAAGTGAATTCCGGTTATTTAATCAAAAACAATTCTATTTAACATTTAAGGAGGAATTATGAAGTATTTATTGGTATTGACCCTTATTTTAACATTAGGCTTATCCACATTAAGTTATGCTCAGTTTGAACAACTTTCAAGGCAGCCGCAGATAGAAGTATTCGGCGGAATTGCCATTCCCCTTTCTCCCGAGGATTTTTCCGATTATTACAAATTGGGTTACAGCATTAACGGACAATATGTTATATTCCCTTCGCCCAGATTAGGCGTAAGCTTTACCGTGGCTTTCGAGCCGTTTACCTTTGACGGAGATAAATTTATGGAAGATGTTCAGGCGGAAGATCCTTTGACGGATTATTCCGGATTCGGAGTGGACGGTAAGGCGAGAATTCTGGAATTGGGAATCGGTGTAAGACCCTATTTAACCTCTCCCGAAGCTTCAACGCAGTTTTTCCTTTTTGGCATGGGCACTTACAACATTCTTAAAACGGAAGCCAGCCTTACTTACAACGACAGAGAATTTTATTCCACGGAAGATAAGGAAAATAAATTCGGTATAGCCGGAGGAGCCGGATTCGAAATGCCCATGACCGAAAGTTTGAATTTGATTATTCAAGGTGTGTTCAGGCTCATCTTTACCGAGGATGAAAGCACTTCGTTTCTGGGCGTTACCGCAGGAGCCGTATTTTAATCTTAACATTTACCGATTGATCTTGAATTTTAAATAACAAGAAGCGTTTCCGGGAATAACAGCTATCCCGGAAACTTTTTACTTTTAAACGTGGATTTTAATGGTCAGGAAATGCTCCATGGATCAGAAGCGAATTTCAAAAGTCATTTTGTTTTTTTTATTCTGTATGCTTTTAACCCCGCTTTTTGCTCAAAAAGGCAAACCGTCCTGGATTAATCAGCGCCCTGTCGATCCGGGATATTACATCGGCATCGGCTTTGCGTCCAAAAAGAACAATCCAGGAAATTACCACAAAATCGCCACGGATAATGCGTTGAGTGATATGGCTTCTCAAATTCAAATAAAAATTACCAGCGATGTGGCTCAAATGGTGGTGGAAAAGGCGGGAATGGTCGAAGAAGATTTTAAATCGTATGTCCGCTCCAGTACCCGCGCCGAATTAGAAGGATACGAACTGGTCGATAATTGGGAAAATGACCGGGAATATTGGGTTTACTACAAACTCTCCAAAAAGAAATACGAACGGCTAAAAAATGAAAAGCTAAACAAAGCCAAATCGCTTTCTCTGGACATGTTCAAACGAGCAAGAGAGCAGGATCGGAACAGTAATGTTGATAAAGCGTTGCTGTTTTACTTTCAGGCGATTCCGCCCATCGAAAAATATGTCAACGAACCCCTTGATGTTGAAGTTGACGGACAACATTTGTATTTGTTCAATGAAATTTATTCTTCGCTGCAAAGGCTTTTGAGCGGTCTTAAGTTAAAAGCTCAAACACCCGAACTCACCGGCAAGTTAGGGAAACCTCTGGCTTCTCCGCTTAAAGTACTTGCCACTTCGGGAAAAGGCGGGGTTGAACGTCCCGTTAAAAATCTTCCCGTCAGGTTTGAGTTTGTGCGCGGTTCGGGCGAATTGATTAAAAACGCCTTCTCGGATGCTCGGGGAATTGCCAAAACCCGGGTTCTGAAGATT